>JBNGDT010000120.1:0-8187 GCA_049975305.1 Bacteroidales bacterium
ATGGTTCAGAACCTATTTATTATCAATGGCGTCGAAATGGCGTAGATGTGGAAGATATCAACTGCTCCGGCACAGAGACATCAACTCTGCTGATTGAAAATATTACTGAAGGACAAAGTGGCACCTATACGTGTTATATATGGAATGAATGTGGTGATGCTGTTTCTGATGATGCTGTCATCGACGTTATTATGCCCCCCAACATTGTTTCACAGCCCGATCCTATTGCTGTTTGCGAAGGTGATGCCGCCGGATCTGAAATGATTGTACAGGGGGATGAACCCTTTGATTATTGCTGGGTAAACCAGGATGCAGGAGATACTGTGAGCAACGATGAAATACTTGTCTTTAATGCCATTACCGAATATCAGGCAGGCACTTATTATGCCATTGTATCCAATCAATGTGAAGATGTCTTTTCAGATGCTTTTGAAGTGCAGGTGTTTACCTTTCCTGAATTTACGCTGCAACCCCAGGACATTGATGCCTGCCATGGTGACAGCATTGCTTTGATAGCAGTTGCAAATGGAACGGATCCCATCAATTATATGTGGTACAAAAACCAGTCTGCTTTGACAAGCGAAACCGATACCATATTGGAATTTAATCCTGCTCAAAGCCTTGAAACCGGATATTACATGTGTGTGGCTGACAACCTTTGTGGTATTACCGAAAGCGATGAAGTACTTGTCAACATAGGTACCACACCGGCAATAACATGGAACCCTGTTGGCACCCAAATGTGTGAAAACGAAACGCTTATTTTGTATGCTGATGCACAGGGTGAAAACATATTTTATCAATGGTACCTCAATGATGAACCCATTGCCGGACAGACCGATACATCACTTTTTATCCCCAACATCAGCGATACCATGGCAGGAGAATATTATTTCCAGGCATACAACGGATGCGCTGCCGTCAATTCGGATACCGTAAGCGTGGACATTGATTCTGCCCCGGAAATTGACATTGGCGAAAACCAGGAATTATGTGACGGCGAAGAAGTTGTTTTATCTGCTTTTGGCAATATTCAATCTTATAACTGGAACAATGGACAAAGTAACGCTGCCAGCTTTACCGTCACAGAAACAGGTGAATACACACTCGCAGCCACTGGGGACAACGGATGCATCGGTTATGATACGGTTTATATTGAATTTCATCCTTACCATTATGTCAACCTTGGGCCTGACGGCAATTACTGTGGCCCGCAAACGCTTGATGCAGGTGAAGGAGCATACTCTTATATATGGAGTACAGGTTCAACAGAATCAACTATCTCTGTAACAGAAAGTGGAGAATACATGGTAACCACTGAAGGTGATGCTTTCGGTTGTACGTATTCGGATACTGTTAACATGATCATACTTGAACAGCCTCATGTGAATATCGGGCAGAATCATACCATCAGCATTGATTCCACCCTTGAATTGTGTGTCGATAATGTGTATGATCAATACAACTGGAGCAATGGTGATCCCGATACATGTGCATTGTATTCAGGAACTGTACTGGGTGTAGGCACCCATGATGTCTGGCTGACAGTAAGCTTCGATAATGGTTGCTCAGACACAGACAGCATACAAATTACTGTTTTTGATGACAACGACATAACACAATTATCTGCAGGAGAATCCATTGCATTGTATCCCAATCCTGTTGAAAATCATTTGCACCTTGATCTTAATTTGAATGAAAAGCCTGAAACCGTTGAAATCATAAATATCAACGGAAACGTGGTGAAACAATTTGGTATCACCGGCAACAATCAATACCGGCTAAACCTTGAGACTCTATCTTCAGGTGTATATGTTTTGCGTATTTTAATAACCAACAGACACATGAATTTCAGGTTCATCAAACAATAAAAAGATGGGAAAGAAAAAGAATAAAGAGAAAAAAATTTTTAAAGGCAGGATACGTGGAGCTATGGTAACCACCGTGCTCAGCATGACGCTGGTACTTTTTCTGCTTGGGATTGTCGGTTACCTCATGCTCAACGCACAGATGTTATCAGAACATGTCAGGGAAAGCATCAACCTGAATGTAAAACTAAAAGATGAAGCGAGGAACCCTGAAATTATCGCTTTCAAAAAGAACCTTGAGAAACTGAGTTTTGTAAGGTACACCGAATTCATTTCCAAAGATGATGCAGCCGAAAGGCTTAAAGAAGACCTCGGTGAAGATTTTATTGATATCCTCGACTGCAATCCGTTGTGGGGTTCAATAGATGTGTATTTAGAAGCTGATTATGCAAACCCTGATTCAGTGCAGTTGATAGAATCCCGCATAATGAATTATACCAACCTCGTGGATGAAGTCACCTATCAAAAAGACCTGCTTTATGCTGTGAATAACAACATTAAAAACATCAGCCTTGTCTTTTTGGGGTTCGCGGTACTGTTGTTATTAATATCCTTTGCACTCATCAACAATACCATACGCCTGATGGTGTATTCAAAACGATTCAATATCCGTACCATGCAGCTTGTTGGAGCATCAAAATCATTTATACGCAGGCCCTTTATTATTATGGGCATTGTGGAAGGAATTATTTCTGCGATACCGGCCTGTCTTATTTTGATTGGATTGATAAACCTTATGCACCAGGAATTTTCTGATATTATCAGCTTAAGCGATATAAGGATTATTATTCCATTGTTTATTCTTGTATTAGGTTTAGGAATAATAATTTCCTATATTTCGACGTTTTTTTCAGTCAATAAGTACCTAAGAATTAACCCTGAAAATTTGTATTTCTGATGGCCAAACAACCACACAAAACAAAAGAAAAGAAACAAGACATATTTGCATTTGACACGTCCAATTACATACCCATGGTTGTTGGATTCGTTGTCATAATTGTCGGCATGATCTTAATGGCCGGAGGGAATAACCATGATCCCCTTAAATTTCATTATGAAATCTTTAGCACAAGACGCCTTACCATTGCACCCATAGTCATTATGATGGGATTTGTCATGGAATTGTATGCCATATTGAAAAAACCACGTCAACCCAACACAGAAAATAAAGACTAAAACTCATACCCTGCAATGGAATGGTTTGAAGCGTTGATACTGGGGCTTATTCAGGGCATGACGGAATTTTTACCTGTGAGTAGTTCCGGTCACCTGGAAATTGGGAAAGCCATAATGGGTATCACCGGAGAAGAAAACCTGTATTTTACGATTGTGGTGCATGGCGCTACCGTGTTAAGCACTATTGTTGTTTTATGGCAGGAAATCAGACGATTGATTACCGGCAGCCTGAAATTTAGATACAACGAAGAAACCAAAATGGTATTGAAAATTCTTGTTTCTATGATTCCCGTGGGCATTGTCGGCGTGTTTTTTAAAGACGACATCAAACAATTCTTTGACAGCGACAACATGTATTTTGTTGGTAGCATGCTGCTTGTTACCGCAGCTTTGCTTGCATTTACACATGCATTCAAAAACCGTTCTGGGCAAATTTCTTACAGCAACGCTTTTATCATTGGCATTGCACAGGCTTTTGCTGTTTTACCCGGAATCAGTCGCTCCGGCGCAACCATTTCTACCGGGTTGATGTTGGGAAATAAACAAGAAAATGTAGCAAAATTCTCCTTTTTAATGGTGTTGCTGCCCATTATCGGTGAAAACTTGCTTGACGTTATATCAGGAGAGCTTACCGGAGAATCCGGAATGCGGGCGATGCCTCTTATCATAGGTTTTCTGGCTGCTTTTATTTCAGGATATATTGCCTGCCGGTGGATGTTGAACATTGTGAAAAAAGGAAAACTTTTCTGGTTTGCGATTTACTGTGCTGTGGTCGGAATTGTTTTGATTTTATTTATGTAAGCTATGGAAGTATTTAATTCACATACAGAAGATTTCCGGAAAGGCGTGGTAATACCTGTCAACAAGCCATTAGACTGGACATCTTTTGATGTGGTAAAAAAGATAAGATACATGTTAAAATATCATCGTGGCATTGAAAAAATCAAAATTGGCCATGCCGGCACACTGGATCCAAAAGCAACAGGACTTTTGCTGGTATGTACAGGAAAAGCAACAAAACACATTCCTGAGTTTCAGGATATGGAAAAAACATACCTTGCCAGCATCAAACTTGGTGCAACCACCCCATCTTTTGATACGGAAACCATCGAAACCGAACAGTTTCCGGTGGATCACATTACCAAAACAGACCTGGAGAATGTTTTGGGCAATTTTACCGGCACAATCAATCAAATCCCTCCTGAATACTCTGCATTGAAATACAAAGGCAAAAGAGCCTATACCTTAGCAAGGGAAGGCAAACATCCTGAACTAAAATCACGCGAAGTTTACATTGAAACTATAAAATTAACAGAATTCAGGAAACCATTTTTTTCAATTTACGTTACATGTCGTAAAGGAACTTATTTGCGTTCACTGGCCAGAGATATCGGAAAAGAACTAAATTCGGGAGCCTATCTTGTTGGTCTAACAAGAACACAAATTGGAAACTACAAGCTTCCTGATGCCTATGATCAAAAAAGAATTGAAAATATATTGATAAAATGAAACTTTTTTACAATTAATCTGTATAAAGTAAAGTTATAAACATAACATGCAGTAAGTGTTAACACAAAAATAAACGCGTTTTTCTATGAAATTATCACAATTTAAGTATGCCTTACCAGAAGACCGTATTGCTTTATACCCGGCAAAAAACAGGGATGAAGCCAGATTAATGGTCTTGCACCGGGAAACCGGGAAAATTGAACATCGCATCTTTAAAGATGTAAAAGAATATTTTACCGAAAATGATGTCATGATATTCAATGACACCAAGGTTTTTCCTGCCCGCTTACGTGGTAAAAAAGAAAAAACCAATGCAGATATTGAAGTATTTTTACTCAGAGAATTGAACAGGGAACAAAGATTGTGGGATGTGCTGGTGGATCCTGCCAGAAAAATCCGCATCGGAAATAAACTGTTTTTTGGAGAAGATGAAAGCCTGCTTGCCGAAGTTATTGATAACACAACCTCACGGGGACGTACACTCAGATTTCTTTACGATGGCCCTTATGAAGAATTTAAAGACACCTTATTCAAACTCGGTGAAACCCCGCTTCCCAAGTTTATTCACCGGCCTGTGGAAGATGTCGATAAAGAACGGTATCAAACCATTTTTGCCAGTAAAGAAGGAGCTGTTGCTGCTCCCACAGCAGGCCTGCATTTTAGCCGCGAATTGCTGAAACGCCTTGAAATTATTGGTGTTAATTTCGGTTTTATTACGTTGCATGTCGGACTTGGCAATTTTCGTAATGTAGAAGTAGAAGACCTGACGAAACATAAGATTGACAGTGAAGAAATATATATCCCGCAGGAAACTGCTGACATCGTCAATAAAGCAAAAGAACACAAACGACAAATATGTGCTGTTGGTACAACGGTTTTACGTACACTGGAAAGCAGTAAATCCACAATGGGGTTGCTTAAGCCCTATAAAGGCTGGACAAACCTGTTCATCTTTCCACCATACGAAGTTCATGTACCAACAAGCATGATCACAAATTTTCATTTACCAAAATCCACCCTGCTGATGATGGTTTGTGCTTTTGCCGGACATGATACATTGATGCATGCATACAAAGTTGCTGTCGAAGAAAAATACAGATTTGGAACCTACGGAGATGCCATGCTCATCATTTAAAATTCTAAATTTATGATCACAAAAGAAGAATTGAAGCAGCTTCGGAAGCGCACGGAAGCGCTAAGGGGGTATCTTTGACATTGACAACAGGCTTGATAAGATAGAAAGACTCGAAAAAGAATCCCATGCACCGGATTTCTGGGACGAACCGGAAGGAGCTCAAAAATTGCTTAAGCAAATTTCCTGTGAAAAAAGCTGGGTTAATGCCTATAACCATGTAAAAACCAAGCTTGGGGATCTTGAAGTTCTTCTGGATTTCGCCGACGACGAGGATGTTTCAGAAGATGAATTAAATGCTGCCCATGAGGATTTCTTGCAAGCCATTGAAGACCTGGAATTAAGAAACATGTTACGCAACAAAGAAGATCACATGGATGCCGTTATGACCATCAATGCAGGTGCGGGAGGAACTGAAAGCAATGACTGGGCTGATATGTTGATGAGAATGTATATCCGCTGGGGCGAAACCAACAATTACAAAATCAAACAACTTCACATGAGTGAAGGCGATCAGGTTGGAGTTAAATCTGTGACACTGGTGTTTTCAGGTGAGTTTGCTTATGGATACCTCAAAAGCGAAAATGGCGTACACAGACTTGTCAGATTATCCCCTTTTGATTCTGCTCATAAAAGGCATACTTCCTTTGCTTCTGTATTTGTTTACCCCCTGATTGATGAGGATATTGACATTGAAATTAACCCGGCCGATATAGAATGGGATACATTCAGAAGCAGCGGTGCAGGCGGACAAGGCGTGAACAAACTGGAAACCGGAGTAAGGTTGAAACATATACCTACAGGCATTGCCATTGAAAACACAGAAACCCGGTCACAGCATAATAACAAAAACAACGCACTGCGGTTATTGAAATCCCAATTATATCAACGGGAGCTTCAAAAAAAACAGGAGGAAAAAAGGAAAATCGAAGAAGGCAAAAAGAAAATTGAATGGGGCTCACAGATCCGTTCATACGTCATGCATCCCTATAAAATGATCAAAGACCTGCGAACTAACTACGAAACAGGGAATGTGCAGGCCGTGATGGATGGTGACATTACTCCTTTTATCAAAGCATTTCTGATGAAATTCGGCAGTACATTGTAATTTTATGTTGTGTTATTTCCATTGTATTTTGAGTTAAATCGCAAACACGATATCCGGATAATTACATCTTTCAGATTATCATTACTTCTGTTTAGAGGTTGTTAAAACAGTTGTAGTATTTGAGTTCCCCTCTTCTTTTATGATATGCTCAACCAAAACTTAAAACTTTCGGCTTAATGGACAAAAAGTAGGCTACAATCTTCTGTATGACATGAAAACACTATCTTTGAATCATATCAAAGGTTATGAATAAAAAAATGTATTTATTGTAATAGTCCTATTACAAAGAAAAACGGGACAAGAAAAGACAAGCAGATGTATAAATGCCATGCTTGTGGAAAACAATTTATAGGAGGAGAAAGATTAGCCCCTGACCTAATTTGGAAAGACGATAGAGAAGGAAAACAAACATATCTACAGTTAGCAAAGAAATACAATTGTTCCAAACGTACTATTCAACGAAAGATAGACCTTTGTAAAATTAATATTTCTATAAAAGCTCCACGGGAAATAATCGTCTTAATGGATACCACGTATAGGGGCCATAACTTTGGAGTTATGCTTATCAAGGATAATATTACCAAAGCAAATCTGCTAAAATATTATGTTAAAACTGAAACAGTGGCATTATACAAAAGAGGCATACAAGAATTGTTGGTTCAAGGATTTATCATCAAAGCAATTGTTTGTGATGGAATAAGGGGGTTATTAACTTTATTCGAGAAAATTCCGGTTCAAATGTGTCAGTTTCATCAAGCTGCAATTATAAGGAGATATATAACAAAAAGTCCCAGAATGCCTGCTGCAATTGAACACAAGGAAATAACAGCCATGATAAAACAGACAGATAAAGAATCGTTTGAAGGGGCACTAAAAGACTGGTATGATAAATGGAAAACATTTCTTAATGAAAGAACAAAAAATGAAGAAACAGGTAAAAGTTTTTATACCCATAAAAGACTAAGGAGTACTTATCGAAGCTTAAACACAAACATTAAATGGTTTTTTACTTGGTATGATAATCCTGAATTAAATATACCTAACACAACCAATGCAATTGATGGTCATTTTGCAGATTTGAAAAATAAACTACGGAACCATAATGGTTTGTCTATTAAGCGGAAAGTGAAATTTATTGATGAGTTTTTAAAGGCATAGAAGCTTCTGAAAAAGTAAAAGGAGCTCAGAACCTGAACTCCTTAAATTGACTTTTTCGTCAGCATCAAGTTTATCCCTGTCAGGTTGCTCTCCAGCAGAGCCTACTTCCGTTTAACTTGACAAAACAAATATACATGATAACTTTTTCATTAAAAAATCACTTGAAAAATACAGCCTACTTTTTGTCCCCTTGACGTTCTGGATAGAAAAACAGCCTACTTTTTGTCCATTACACC
>JBNGDT010000121.1:0-8097 GCA_049975305.1 Bacteroidales bacterium
AGGGTAGTGCGTTAATCCTCAAAAAGATTAAGCTTTTTCAAGTTCTACGGTAAAATGCCGCATGATGGGAGCTTCCCAGGTGATTTTATAACCACTGGTGATTTTATCCCTGCGATCATACACATTTTTTAATGCCGCTGCTATAACATCCATGTGGTTGTTGGTATAAACGCGACGAGGTATAGCCAAACGCAACAATTCCAAATCCGGATAACGGTTTTTTCGTGTTTCTGGATTACGGTCGGCAAGTAAAGTGCCTATTTCCACACCACGTATCCCGGATTCAATATACAATTCAATGGCCAGGGTTTGCGCCTGGTATTGTTCTTTAGGGACATTACACATCATTTTTTTAGCATCCACAAACACAGCATGCCCACCTATTGGATATTGTATCGGTATGCCGTAATCAATGAGTTTGTTACCAAGGTATTCAACTTGTTTGATCCTGGTTTCAAGGTAATTAAATTCAGTGCTTTCATTCAGTCCTACTGCCAGGGCGCTCATATCACGTCCTGACATGCCGCCGTAGGTAATAAACCCTTCAAACATGATGTTAAACATGGATGCCTGTCGGTGTAATTCTTTATCACGCATGGCAATAAATCCGCCAATGTTTACCAACCCGTCCTTTTTGGAGCTCATGGTCATCATGTCGGCATATTGATACATCGCACGCACAATTTCCTTGATGGTTTTATCTGCGTAGGCTTTTTCCCGCATTTTGATGAAATAAGCGTTTTCTGCAAAGCGTGCCGAATCAAACATCGTTGGGATGCCATATTGCTGACACAATGCATACACATCTTTCAGGTTTTCAATGCTTACGGGCTGACCTCCACTGGAATTGCAGGTAACGGTGACACACACAAAGGGGATTTTCTCTTTTGGATAGGTTTTAAAAACATCCTCAAGTTTAACAAGGTCAATGTTCCCTTTGAAAGGATGGTCTTTGGTAGTATCAAATGCTTCATCTATAGTGCAGTCAATGGCTGTAGCTTTTCTGAATTCGATGTGCCCTTTGGTGGTGTCAAAATGTGAATTGCCCGGAATCACATCCCCTTCTTTTATCAGCGTACTGAACAATACATTTTCTGCAGCCCTGCCCTGATGTGTTGGTAAAAAATAGGGGAATCCAAAAATTTTGTCAATGATGTCTTTGAGTTCGTAATACGAACGGGCACCTGCATAGCTTTCATCACCCATCATCATTGCAGCCCATTGACGGTCGCTCATTGCGCCTGTCCCGCTATCGGTAAGTAAATCAATAAAAACCTGGTCGCTTTTGAGATTAAACAAATTGTATTTTGCTTCTTTTATCCATTGTTGTCGCTCTTTACGAGTACTTTTACGTAAAGGTTCAACCATTTTAATTTTAAACGATTCTGAAAATGGAGTATTCATAATGTATATTTTTTATTGTTATGAAAAATGATTTGTAAAAAAGTTTGTAAAAAGAAAGAAAATGAAAAACCTATAAACAAAAACTGTCTCGCTTTTTAATGTTACGGTAAAGCGCTTTGTTGGTAAGCCATATTGTTATTATTACGAACATAGTGCAATATTCTGCTAACAAAAATAATAAGAATTCAAGAAAAATTAAATTAAATCTGTTGCAAATGTATAATTAGAGATGTAGCCTGTTAACAAACATGTTTTACTCCCATTATCTTGTTCTGAATTTACAGTTAGCTGAGGAGAAATCTGAGTCGTTATAGTAGGTGTTGAATAAAATCCAAAAGGCAGACCTCAAAACATGGGTTGGAATGTTGATGTTGTTTTATCAATCTTAATGTGATACCCCAGGGTAATTTCATGTGATCCTCCTGAGACACTCATCAAACGGCTTGTAATGATGTCATAGGAGTAAAGAATCACAAAATTCTGATATTGATAGCCAGCATTAAGGACAATAGCATCCCCATGGCAATATGATAATCCGGCTAAAACAGAATTATTATAATCCCACAATCCAGTAATGTAAACATAAGCAGGGGTCCCGGCAGTTAGTTGTGTTGTTAAATCAGCATGAATTTTAGAATCTTTTCCGGAATTAAAGTGGCCACCACCGGTAATAAAATAATGCCTTTGGGCAGCAATACTTCCTTTAACATCATCAAAAAGCCGGTATTTTGCTTCAAACAATTGCATGGCTGAGAAACTGCCAAAAAAGACACCGTTGCTGATCATAATGCCTGCATTTGCATCCGGTTTCCAGCTTTTTCCGGATAGATTTTCCATAACGATTTCATCATCGTCATGAAAGAGGTCTATTTTTGATCCATCCAATTGAGATTGCATAAATGACCAGCCAATGCCAAAATTCATAAGCCATTCATCTGTAATTTTCAATTGATAAGCATAAGATAAAGTCAGATTGAGGTTTTTGCTAGCACCGAGGACATCATTGCTCACTGTAAGTCCGGCTGCCATATTATCAAAAAATTCATAAGTACCAGATAAACTTGAAGTTATTGGAGAACCTTCAAATCCAGTCCATTGGCTGCGGTGGTTTAAGAGAATATCAGGTTTATGCGAATCCATAGCATAAGCCGGATTGTAATAAAAATGCGAGAATATAGCATGCCTGAATTGTGGCACTTGTTGTGAATGCCCAAATTTAAAACACAAAAAGAGTATTATGATGAATAAAGCATACTTTTTCATACTTAGCGAATAATAGTTATATGTCCCTTAATCAATTCTTTTCCTTTGCCCAGATCAATGACATAAAAATAGGTTCCATCCGGTAATTTCTTACCATTGTATTTTCCATCCCAGTCATTTTGATAGGCTACAGTATGGTAAATTTCTCTCCCATCCCTGTTGTAAATCCAGACTTCTGAATACGGGAATTCTGTAATGTTTTCAACCACCCATGTATCATTTTTACCATCGCCGTTAGGTGTGATGGTATTGTGTACAATCACACAATATTCCGCTTCTTCGAGTTCAATGCTTACAACTTTTGTACAATCATAAAAATCCGTAATTGTCAGATAATATGTACCGTCTCTTACCCCAGTAATTTCTGAGTCATGCGACCCTGTTGACCATGAATAAGAATAAGGGGAAGTGCCGCCACTGACATCGGTCAATATTTCACCATCAGGCACGGCTGAACATGAAGGGGCGATGAGTTCAATGCCGGGATCAATACTGTCAGGCTGATCTATTAACAGTTCAACAGTATCCGAACAATAATACACATCGTGAGCATACACGTAATATGTTCCTGCTGGTATTTGATTTATTGTGTCATCATCGTTTATCATGATATCATCTTCATCATACCAGAAAAATGACAAGGGAGGAAATCCGTCAGGGAGTTCAGCGTAAGCAACGGCGGTAGAATCGCCATAGCATTTAATCTCATTGATAATGGCTGCATGTGCATCAATGTTCCCCACTCTGTCAACTTCAATACTGGTTGTATCCTGACAACCATGTGCATCTGTCAAAGTTAATACCACCGTTCCAAAAGGCAGATCTACAGGGTCTGTACCGGTTTCACCATTGCTCCACTCAAAATTATATGGTGCAGTTCCGCCATCGCCTTCTACATGTGCTGAGCCTGCTGACATACCACATTCAACAGGGGTGGTAATAAGGTTTTCAAATTCAAGGGGATCGGGCTGGCTCAGGGTAATATAATTCTGTACCTGGCAACCGTTGGCATCGGTAATGGTTACGCCGTATTCTTCGTTTGCAATGAGATTATAAGCCACACTGTCGTTAACATCAATGCCATTTGTCCAGGTATATTCATAAGGTTTTGTTCCACCGGAGACATCTGCAACAACAGATCCATCTTCGAATCCATAACATGTAACATTATTAATTTCAGTAAATTGTACGGCGAGATTATCAGGTTCCGTTATTTCAATGTTTTCAACGTACAGGCATCCATGTGTATCGGTGATGCTTACCTCGTAATTTCCTGCGTTCAGGTGATGAACTGAGTCAACATTATGCCATTCCGGATGATTTTCCCAGTCAATGGTATATCCGGGGGTCCCTCCATGGGGCGTGATGGATATCCAGCCATCATATAATCCCTGGCAAGATGTATTTTGTGTGTTAACAATAAGATCCAGTGTATCAGGTTCGGTAATGTAAGTTGATACGGTATCAACACAACCATGTGAATCAGTAACGGATACAAAATAATATCCGGGAGGCAGATTGCTAAGGGTGTCAGTGTCAATACTTAGGTCATGAAACCACCTGTAAGAATAGGGTGGTGTTCCTCCTGTTGGATACACACCTATTTGCCCGTCGGCATCGCCATGACAGGTGATATCTGTATCAGCTATATCAGCCACTAGAGAGTCTGGCTGTACTACCTCAATATCTTCTTCAAGTACACATCCATTGGCATCGGTAATGGAAACGGGATAAATGCCTCCTGCCACATTGTCTATTTCATACCCGCTCAATGTGGTATCTTCCCACTCAATGGAATAAGGTGGTGTGCCGTCATACGGAGAAATGGAAATGGTTCCGTTTTCATCGCTGTGACAATCAACTGCTGTAGTGGATATATTTGCAGCGAGTGCTGTTGGTGGTTCATCAATAAAAATAGAATCAACCACAGAACAACCTACCCAGTCAGAAATGGTAACATAATGCATGCCTGTGGGTAAATTTGTTGCGGTATCTTCTCCCCAACCATCGTTGTCAGATCCAAATGACCAATCGTAAAAATAGGGTGGTGTTCCGCCGGAAGTTGTTGCCATTATTGTGCCTGTATGCATCCCGTGGCATAACACATCTTCAGCTTGAAGGCTGTGAATGATTGGCGGATTGATATTAACGGTGTAGTCATCTTCGGTAGTACATCCATAATCATTGGTTGCTGTAACAGAATAATAACCAGGTTCGGCGTTTAAAGAATCCAAGCTGTTCATAATGCCTGAATGCACATCCCCCGTACTCCAGTAATAAGTCAGGGGGGCAAGGTCATCAGTGGCTTGAGCAAATATATAACCAACACTATCGCCGTAGCAGAATGTTCCCTGATTAATATACATATTCAGATTGAGCTCGGATTTATCGAATGGCACAATCCATGTACCATCATAGATGACTGTATCCTGTTGGAGGTTCATGACTTCCCATGTTTCGTGGAACCAGTCGAGTTCTGTATTTCCTACCGGGATGTTCCATTCAAACAAGGGGCCAATCTCCCATGGGCCTATGTCTTTGGCTGCATTTTTTTCAATGTCGGAAATATCCACTCCGGGGGATTGTATGGGCGGTGCCGAAGCGTATATTTCAGTGTTGTTTTCAGCGGCGATGGGAGGCAGTTCGAAGCCCGGCAGCGTATCCGGTTCAATGGCTTGTTTAAATGGTAATTCAATAGTGATTGTTACAGCGAGTGCTTCGATGGTAATTTCAAAGGCAATGCTGTCATAGGTATGGTTGGTAATAGTAGGGGTAATGTTGTATTCCACGTTCACATACATGGAGTCTTTGTATGGCTCTGTACCATGACATGGATAGGTTATGGTCAGATCGTGACCTACGGGGATAGAAACGGAATCGTTTATTCCCTCTTCAAACAATGCATCGCCGTTGTTGGGGTCTGTTATTACATAAGGCATCTCAACAGGGAAAACCATGTTTGCCCAGATTGTGGGACAAAATGAAATATTCTGATGCATGTAACTATACACATCAAAATAAGCTTGCAACAGGCTGTATTCAATGACAGCAGTGATATTTCCCATGGAAGTTTCATACGGGATTACAATGGTATCATTTAGAAACTCAATGGCTTCCTGAATGTTGGGGCCATCCGGTGGTGGTATCATCTCGGCCATTGAATGGATAAAATGCAAAATATCCAGATTCATATTCATATAAAGGCTGTCACCCGATGCAATCAGGCAGTTGGTTCCAGGTTCAATGTAATCATCAGTTTCCACATAAGGTAAAGTTACTTCAGCTGTCATGCCAATATTAAAGAAATCATCAATAAAAATGGAATCGCTGTTATCATGGCAAAACGTAAATTCACCGCCTTGCATGCATGGATAAATACAATAATTGGGATCAGAGTTTCCGTTGATATGAAATAACGTATCGTGATGATAAGGTACCTGTACATTTGCCGGAATAAGATGCGTTGTATCACACCCAAACACACAGACAATAAAATCCATGTACGGATTGATCATGTATTCCAGGTCAAGTGTTGTTACTCCTACAGGCGGAAAATGTGTTTCAAGTGCCCAGCCGGGTTCTACGTCATACCATGTATGTATGGTTGCCTGGCCACCATAATCAAAACTATCATCAATAGGGAAATCCAGTGTTATTTTTACCGGGTAATCAAGATCAAATGAACCTGTTTCAAATCCTGTGGCAGTATAAGATGATGCCAGGATGGCTTCGATGCCTGTGACAAACCCTACACCGAATTGCTGGCCGAAAATATCCGTAATTTCAGTAAACCCCCATTCTTCATCAATATTGAGATCAAAAAAAGTGTAATCAATGTTTATATCATAAGCTGAATCAGGCCCCCACATGTTTTGGTTATAAGCCCAGTAATGTATATAGTGTTCCAGCGTATTATTTTGTGCTGTTAATGAGTGGTTAATTCCAACTGCGAGAACGACAAATACTATTAATGATGCAAATTTATTCATGGTTAGTTTTTATTTACAGTTTTAAGGCTTGAGATGATTGGTTTATATAAAAGGTCTTTTACTATAGCAGGGTAATTTACATTTATCCAAATGGTATTCTCTGTCCCTGTAAAGAAAAAAATACGTTCATATTTTTCGTTGTTGACTTCATAGTTTGTCAGGTAAATTTTTGCTTTTTCGCCGTTGTTAAGTTCTATCATGGATTCTTTTGTGAGTTGAAAGCCTTGTTGTTCAAAATAAGCATGATTTAGTGTTTTGGTCACATCTGTCATGCTTACATTTTGAATTTCCAGAATTTGAATGCTTGCAGAGGATCCTTTATGCAAGAACCCATTAATGGATTCACTGAATTCAAAATGTTCCGGCGGAGCCATCCTGACATCCATCCCGGGAACATTGACCATGTCTTCCTCAGAATATTCCAGCATGGCATTTTGTTTATCCCTTAATGCTTCCAGTTCTTTCAGCTCTTCATGCTGGGCAGAAAGTGGTAAGATCAGGATAAAGATTGAAAACAACAAACAGAATACACTTTTCATCATAAAATGATTTAGATTTTTTATTATGTAAAAATACAAAAACTTAAACAAAAGTAAAAAAAATGTGTTATGGCACAATAAATAAAAAAATCAATACTGTCCGGTAAAAAAAAAAGATATTTAAAGATTCGTAACTATCTGAATTTTAATAGCATTTTCATTGTCTCCAAGGAAATATTTCAGGGGGAAGTTTTGTTTTAGCTGTTTAAAGAGCAATTCAATTTGCCATCGTAGTTTGTATATTCCAGCGATTAAGTCTGCACGCATCTCAAAAAGGTTTGTAATAAACTCGAACCGTCGCTTTAGCACTCTGTCATAGAACTGTACTTTTCTTAATTTCAAGGGAATCTCTTTGTTGTTTTCTTTGATTGTTACGATAATAATTTCGTCCTTTTCAACCCCACAATGAATGCTATCATTAATGAAATTTTCTTCAACAACATCATAAGCAGCATTGTCTTTAATGCGTGTTACAAAGCCTGTTCCAGCATCAGTAAACCGACTAAATGCCTTGTAATCATTATATCCTTTATCAAAGGCATAGATAGTGTTTGAATCTAATTTGAGTTTTTTCAATAGCATATGGTCATGAGTAGCTGCGTTGCTAAACCATACCATTTTGGGAACAGTCTCATCAACATTTATCACCGTATGGAGTTTAATCCCTCCCTTGTTTTTACCGTTTAGCGGTTTACGGCCAACACATTTGAGAATACCTTTAAAAAGACTAATGGTGGAGCTATCAATGATTTCTATTTGCTTGTTTATCACATCTTTAATTCTGCTGTCCGAGATAAGATGTCCGTATTTTTTAAGAAGCTTATTGTAGATACTACCAAAAACATCAGCATCTCTTCTTTTATTTGCATCAGACAGAGTACTTCTTTTGGGGATATGATTTA
>JBNGDT010000122.1:0-8044 GCA_049975305.1 Bacteroidales bacterium
AAGTTATTAACAATCAACAAAATATATTAACAGAGGTTTTTAGAGATGCCCTTTAAAAAATACGAGACGTGGTTTCTTTCATTGTCAATAAAACGTCCCTGATTAATTTATAAAGACATGCATTTCTCCCCCATTCAAAGGAGTAAACTATGAGGTTTTTATGTTTGTTTTTCGAGCATTCAATTTGAATTGTCAGATTTATGCGTTAATGTGTAAATTTCAAATTTCTTTATAATCTGCTTAACAATAATATAATCCGATGTGTTTAACAAAAAATGCGGTGAAAAATTGCAAAAAGCCATAAATTCTTCTGCTTCTTCCGGTGGTAATCCGGTAATGCGCATAACCATCTCCTTATTAAAATGCGGTTCGATGGCTTTTTTCAATGCATCCTGTCGTCTTAATTCCAGTAGCTTACGTTGTTCCCTGCCTTCTTTCGAAAATGCATTGTACAAAGCCGTTATGGGTGACGCTACCACGCCAAAATTATCTGTCCTGCGGGAAGAAAAGGAAAGCACATCATGGTTGATTTCCGGGAGGTTTTTCCTGGCATTCAATACCGGTTTTGAAGCGTTCCCGAGGTGTTTTATATCATACCGCAGTTGTTCGTAACGGGACAAACCACAGATGTTGACCTCGGGAATGTTAAACACATCCTGATGCATGTAAAATATGTCAGTAATGGGATGATATGTTGTGTCGGAAACAGGAATATATGATTTCACATATCCCATGCTTGATAATATCAGGGTGTCCCCTCTGAAGGCATAATACCTGAAAAATCCGCTGTTATCCGTTATGGTTCCTTTATGCGTCCGCGGATTAAAAACATTGACCAGGGGCAATACAGAATCAGTTTGTGCATCTTTCACATATCCGGATACAACAATGTAGTCGGGCGTAAGAATGTATTGGGCACCAGCATTGAGTTTCAATAAAAGCAATCCTAACAATATGAAAACTCCATATTTCATCCTGTGTAAAGTTACAAGCTTTATCAGAATACAAACTCCGTGATGGAAAATTTATTATTTTTCCCCGTGGTGTGCTTTTAGCAAGACTTGGCTTGTTTGGTTTTCCCCAGTTGGTTCAATGGATCAAAAGCGATATGAAACTGGTTGTGTACATTGAATCATTAACGGTAAAAGAGGTTTTAAGACAGTTTGTCAGTATGCTTGTTTCCGGTTTTATCCTGGGGTGGTTATTTTGGCGTCAATTAAAGCCTTACAACAATCACAGGCATTGGTCTTGAGAGCAATCCGGCAAACGACTGCTGTGCATCACCACAAAATCATCAACCGAGGTATGTGTAAGTCGGGCAATGGCGTCACATTTTACCGTGAACAAAAAATACAAATTTTTATTCCGTTGATTCAGCAACCCTTCCAGGTTACCCTGCCCTTTGGAAATAATAACATCGGAAGTGTTGAAAATCTCAATAAAATCCTTGCTGCATTGGTGTAATACTGTTGATGGAATGGCTGCCCCATTGTCAAGCACAGGGGCGATTTTATCCAGTCCGACATACACAGCATCTTTTTTTACCACATCGTTGAGTACAGGCTCGCCGCGCACAGCCACTTTCAATCCTTTATGATTCAACATTGAAATAAACAATTTGTCCATTACAATTTCGCCTGCATTGTCAGCAAGATAAAGCACCTTGTCAGCGTTTTTTATATCCCTGAACATGGATGCTGAATCGTCATGCCGTAACGAAGCATTTAATACGCTTTCGATGGTTTCTTTAGGATCAAAAGTATGGTTGGGACCAAAATCAATGATGTTGCCTGCAATAGCGAGCTTCATGGCAGTTCTTAAAGGATCATCTGCTTCCAGCGCCTTCTTATGGTATTTGTCATATAAGCCCAGCATCAGGTCATTGAATTCCTTTTTAATTTCCTTGTAAATTTCTTTTTCAGGGTGATGTGCCGCTATCAACCTGTTGAGTTCCGCAGCCATCTCTGGGTTAGTGATGTTTGGATCGGCATGTGAAATGTATGCTGTAAAAGATTGAATGATCTCAATGCGGTCTGACTCTTTTAAATCTACAGTATTTAAATGTTTTTGTATCGACCTCAACTGGCACAATAGGCATTCTGAGTTCATGGCATAAATTTTATTTGAAATTTTCTGGTTATAAAATCATCACCTTATACTCATATCAAGGTCATTACGTAGTTTTTCAATGGCAGGATTATTCTTTACCATTGCGTTGTATTTTTCTTCGGCGGTATAAGGAATGGATGAAGTACCCGGATTGATTTTGGTGGTTTTTACTTTTAAATCAATTCCGGTGTTGTTAAGTTGTTGCTGCAGATCGTTTAATATTTCAGATTTAATGCTGATAAACACGTTTTTCATGCTTTCCGATGGCATCCCAACTTCTATGGTGTAATTATCCTTCAACACCGGCATGTATCTTTTCAGATTCTGGTACAAACGCGGTTTTTGCTTGTGTTTTTCTGCAAATGCCAACCAGGCCTTTATCAGTTTATCCTGGTCAAAATCATCGTTTTCAACAGGCTTTGTATTGTCCTGCCCTTCATCAGCTTGTTTTGTACTCACTGTGGATTCTTTTTTATTCAACTCTGCTTTTATAGAAATCCCTGTATTCGTGATTGTTTTTTTTGTGAGTTGTGTTGGTTGGGTAGGGTTATCTGTTTTTGTCATCGTGTGTTTTGCTCCGGTTTGGATACAGGCTCGTTCTGGGAAACTGATTTTAGATATTTAGCTTTTGTGTCATTGGCTTCCATGTAATGATTCGCAGGGGAAGGATTTGGTTGATCCGGTTGTTTTGGCTTAGCGGTTGGTTTTGCGGAAGATGGTGTAGTGTTTTGTTGCATGGTTTTTTTCCGCATGATGTTGCTAATACGAATCAGGGCAAGTTCAACATGCAACCTCTTGTTTTGACTTGTTTTGTACCTGAAATCACAATCACTGGCAATTTCGAGGGCTTTGATCAAAAATGCTTCACTGCACTTGCCTGCCATGGTTAAGTACTTTTCCTTAATCCTGTCTCCAACTTCCAATAGTTTTGTGGATTTTGTGTCACGTGTTACCAGCAAATCCCTGAAATGAGAAGCCAGACCAGTAATGAAATAGTTGCCATCGAAACCGTTTTCAAGGATTTCATTGAAGATCAAGAGGCTTTCAAGGTGATCGGAAGCCAGGAATGCATCAGTGAGACGGAAATAGTAATCGTAATCCAGCACATTCAGGTTTTCAATGGTATTTTGGTATGTCACTTCACTACCGGAAAACGATACAAGCTGGTCAAAAATAGAGAGGGCATCACGCATGGCTCCATCGGCTTTCTGGGCAATGATTTGCAAGGCTTCATCTTCGGCTTGTATGTTTTCTTTTTCTGCCACAAATTTTAATCGTTGTATTATGTCCTGTACACTGATGCGATTGAAATCATATACCTGGCAACGGGATAAAATGGTTGCCAAAATTTTGTGTTTTTCGGTAGTAGCGAGAATAAAGATGGCATGTACAGGGGGTTCTTCCAGTGTTTTCAGAAAAGCATTGAAGGCCGAGCTGCTAAGCATATGTACCTCATCAATGATATACACACTGTAATGCCCGATTTGTGGAGGGATGCGTATCTGGTCAATCAAATTGCGGATGTCTTCTACCGAATTGTTCGAAGCAGCATCCAACTCATGAATATTCATTGAGCGTTGTTCGTTGAAAGCCTTACAACTTTCGCATTCATTGCACGGATTCAGATTTTCATCAAGCTTGTCACAATTTATGGTTTTGGCAAAAATCCGGGCGTTGGTGGTTTTCCCGACACCGCGGGGCCCACAAAACAAATAGGCCTGGGCAAGGTGATTCTGGCCAATGGCATTTTTCAGCGTGCGGGTTATATTATCCTGTCCTACAACTGATTCGAAGGATTCAGGCCGGTATTTTCGCGCTGACACGATGAAATTTTCCATAATCTGATCTTATTTTGATGTAAAGTTACTACCTATTCGTGAAAATTGAAAAGGCTTTTGTAAAAATTTATCACAAGTTTTGAAAAACCCAGTGAACACAGGTACTAATCTGCTTTTTCGCAGCCTGACGCAGGCCGGTATCCTCCCATTGGAGATGTAGTGCTGTTTGTCCGCACTACAGATTGACCAGCAGAAAATCCTGTCAGGGCGGATAGTGTCATATTTGGCTTGACATGACACTTACAACAGTCGGCATCTCCAATGGGAGATAAAGGCCGGAGGCAGAGACCATGTCTGATGAATACGACAATTTCCCCGCTGCCCTTAAAACATAATTTAAAATAAATTACTAAATTAATTTGAACATATGTTCTTAATGATTACTTTTGGGCTTTATAATTTTAACCACAAAAACAGATAATGATGAAGAAAATAGCTATCCCGGTAATTGAAGGTGTATTAAGCCAGCATTTTGGCCATTGTGCCTATTTTGAGCTTTATGAAGTAGAAGATGGAAATATTCTAGCTAAAAACACATTGGAAGCCCCACCACATCAACCCGGCCTGCTGCCGAAATGGCTGGCAGAGCGTGGTGTTACAGACATCCTTGCAGGCGGTATGGGTCAACGAGCAATAACCATTTTTAACGATTTTAACATTACCGTACATGTTGGGGTTCCCCCGAAATCGCCGGATAAACTTATAGAAGATTATCTTAACGAGAAACTAAAAACCAATGAAAATACCTGTGATCATTAATTATGATGAGATATAAATTAGCCATAGCAAGTGGCAAAGGCGGAACCGGAAAAACAAGTATATCTGTAAACCTGGCAGCATTGTTGGCGGACAATCCTCCTGAAAACATCAACCAGGTATTGTTGTCTGATATGGACGTTGAAGAACCCAATGCATCCTTGTTTTTCAATGATCCAATCTGTATGCTCCGGCAAGATGAACACAGGTTAGTGCCTGAATGGGATCAGCAGAAATGCACCTTATGTAAAAAGTGTTCTGACGTATGTGAATTTAATGCCATCGCTTTTCTTGGAACCAGGGTATTGGTTTTTCCAGACTTGTGTCATTCATGCCATGCATGTTCCACGCTTTGCCCGGATAATGCACTGCCGATGAAAAAACACAAAATGGGTGAATCCGCTTATTTTAAACCCCGGTTTAAAAATCTCACCCTGATCGAAAACCGGCTTGATATAGGTCAGCCCAGTGCCGTTCCTCTGATATCAAAAGCCTTTGAAAACTTGGAAAATGCAGCCATAGATAACAGTTTTATCATTATGGATGCCCCTCCCGGCACATCCTGTCCGATGATGGAAGTAACCAAAAATGCCGATTTGGTGCTGATGGTGACAGAACCAACGCCATTTGGGTTGCATGACCTACGCATAGCCGTGGAAACGGTAAAAAAGATACAACGCCCCATCGCAGTTGTTCTTAACAAAGCAGGCAGTGGAAGAAATCAGATTATAGAAGATTACTGCAAAAAAGAACGCCTTGACATTGTTGGCCGAATACCCCAAAGCCGGCAGATAGCTGAAGCATATTCCCGCGGGGAACTTGTATATAAATTGAACAATGAAATTGGCAAAGCCTGGAACCAACTGGGTAACAACCTGAGAAAGCACATGCAATTATGAAACGAACATGAATATTAACATTTTAAAATACACACATTAAAATGATTAAAATTCATCGTGAGTTCCATCTAACCGTTGAAAATTAAATTATGAACAGATGAAAGAAATTGTTGTCATATCAGGGAAAGGCGGATGTGGAAAAACATCGGTAACAGCAGCCCTGGCACAGCTTGCAGCGAAGGATATTGTACTGGCTGATGCTGACGTGGATGCAGCAGATATGCATTTGCTTATGGCACCGGAAAATACCAAAGAGGAAAGTTTTTACAGTGGCAAATTGGCTGTTGTGGATCAGGACAAATGTACCAGGTGCAGAATTTGTATCGAACATTGCCATTTTGATGCCATATCCATCCGTGATTCAAAACTCGAAATCAATGCACTTGATTGTGAAGGTTGCGGGTTGTGTACGCATGTATGTCCTCAGAATGCTTTACACATGGAAACACAACGCGCAGGCTTGCTTTTTGAAGCCACTTCACGACTTGGCACACCCATGGTACATGCCAGGTTGGATATTGCAGCCGATAATTCAGGTAAACTGGTCACCGAAGTGAAGAACAGGAGCCGTGAAGTGGCGGAACAGTTTAAGAAAAATATCATCCTGACAGATGGCCCCCCGGGTATTGGTTGCCCGGTAATAGCTTCTCTGACAGGGGCTTCCCTGGCCGTAATCGTAACAGAACCGACTCAATCAGGCTGGCACGATATAAAACGGATGAACAACCTGTTGACAAAAATGGATATCCCTGCTGTGATGTTGTTGAATAAGGCTGATATCAATCCCGGCCTAGCTGCCGATATCAAAAAATATGCTGCCGGTAATCACCTGGGATATACGATTGAATTGCCGTATGACCCTGTGTTTTCTAAAGCCATCAGCGAAGGGATTACGGTACCTGAATATGGACGGGTTGATTTGACTAAGCTTTTCCGGAAAGCATGGAAAATAATTATTGAAACCTTAAAATAAATGAATTATGAAAATTGTATTTCCTTCTGATAAAGCAGACTGGAATGCCAAACTGGATGAACGTTTTGGCAGAGCTCCGGGGTTTGTCATTTATGATGATAATGATGAAAGCCTGACATTTATTGAGAACAAAGAAAAAAATGCCGGACATGGTGTAGGTGTACAGGCTGCCCAGGTTGTCATACAAGCTGGAGCAGATGTAGTGGTTACCAGTGGCCCCTTTGGCCCCAAAGCATCCAGTGTGTTGACACAAGCCGGCATAAAATTGTTACCCCAAATGGGTGAGATTACCATCAGGGAAGCATTGGAAAAAGTCAATGCGTAAGTCCGGATTGGGTTGAATGGGCATTCCTGCCTGTCGCCTGCCAGCAAAGCTCTAGCACACACTGATAAATTTTGTACCCAATCACTCAGAAGGCGCACTTCGGATTTCTGACTCCGCACTTCCGGCTTCGGACTGATTAATTACAAATAAAATTGTTTTCTTAGCGGCATTATCTAAAATTTAACATCATCATATTATGTCACAGGTGATATTTGGGCCTGTTCCCTCCCGCAGATTGGGACAAAGCATAGGAATTAATCACATCCCGCCAAAGGTTTGTACTTACGCCTGCCGGTATTGTCAGCTTGGCAATGCCATACGCATGCAAACCAAACGGGAACCTTTTTACGATCCCGATGAACTGATCAGCCAGGTGAAAGCACGACTGAAACAATCAAAAAAAGTCGATTTTCTTACCCTGGTCCCCGATGGAGAACCAGCACTGGATGTCCGGCTGGATGACCTTATTACGGGATTGAAAAAACTGGGTATCCCGGTTGCTATCATCAGCAATGCCAGCATGCTGTGGGATGAAGATGTCCGGAAAGCCATGCTGAAAGCCGACCGTGTGTCTGTAAAAGTGGATGCGGCCACAGAAGCAATGTGGCGAAAAGTTGACCGTCCACATAAAAACCTGGATTTTGAAACAGTCAGGCAGGGCATTCGTGATTTTGCATCTGAATACAACGGCTACATGATGACAGAAAGCATGCTCATCAAAGGGTATAATGACAGTGAAGCGGAACTGAAAAAAATTGCTGATTTCCTTGGAGAAATCAAGCCGGATGTTTCGTACATTGCCATCCCAACCCGTCCCCCGGCAGACAAGCGAGTTGAACCTGCCGGCGAGGAAGCCTTGCAAACAGCATGGGCATTGTTTTCAGAAAAAATAAAACATGTCGAATTTCTCATCGGTTACGAAGGCAATGCCTTTGCTGCCAGCGGCGATGCAGAATTTGATATCCTGAGTATTACAGCAGTACACCCCATGCGCGAAGATGCTGTAAAAGAATTGCTGGAAAAGGATAACGCCAGCATGGAACTAATAGAAAAACTCATCCACGACAACAAACTCCTGCGCCTGAATTTTGGCGGACACAATTTTTATTTGCGGAAATTGAGGTAATGCCTTGTGCTATTTCAA
>JBNGDT010000123.1:0-7933 GCA_049975305.1 Bacteroidales bacterium
GGATGTGCCTGGCGCCATTGAGAAAATGAAATCGGCCATAGATGATGGGAGGATTGATGTCAATGAACTGGATAGCAGGGTTTCAAAAATCCTGGCTGCTAAAAAATGGATGGGCATCATCAATGATAGCCTTGCTGTGCATCTGGCCGGTGGATACAATGATTTAATTACCCCTCAGGCCGAACTCATCAATCGTCGTATTGTTGAAAATGCGGTAACCCTGGTGAATATGAAGGATAGTGTGTTGCCTGTCAAACAAATTGACGGTTTGCAGATGGCTTCACTTAACCTGGGGGCTTATGAAAAAGATTCGTTCCAGTACCGCCTGAAATTTTACGCCAATGTCCCGGCTTATGTGTTCAGAAAGGATGCTGTTAATTTTGGTAAAACCGGGTTGATAAACAAACTGGCAGAAAATGACCTTGTTTTTGTCTCGGTAACAGAAACCAACAGAATACCCTCCGGCAATTTTGGTTTTAGCAACGAGGAAATGGATGTTATACAACGCCTGAGCAAAAAAACAAAAGTGGTGTTGTGTTTTTTTGGTAATCCCTATGCCCTCAGGAATTTTGATGCTCTTACAACACTGAATGGCTTGGTTGTTGGCTACAATGACAGGGAATTAACCCAGGATGTGTGTGCCCAGATGATCTTTGGAGGCTTGCCGTTTAAAGCTCGTTTGCCTGTAAGCATCAATCATGATTATCCGGCGGGAACCGGTATTGATACCAAAACGATGCGTCTTGCTTATACAGATATTCCCGAACAAGTAGGCATCAATTCTGCTGCATTGAGCAAAGCCGATTCCCTGATGAAGGAGGCCATAGATAAAAAAGCGACACCCGGTGCACAGGTGCTGGTTGCACGTCATGGTACGGTTTTTTTCCATAAAGCTTATGGCTATCATACCTACGAAAAGCAACATCCTGTCAGGTTGACGGATATTTATGATTTGGCATCGGTTACCAAGATTGTGGCAACAACTGCATCCTTAATGTATTTCTATGACAGAGATGAATTCCGGCTCAATGACAGCCTTGTTAAACATCTTCCATGGCTTGCCGGAACAAACAAGGCTTCACTTGTGTTTAAAGATATTCTTACTCATCAGGCACGGTTGCAGCCATGGATACCATTTTATATAAAAACCATAAAACCGGAAGTGATAGCTGATTATTATTCTGAAAAAATGACTGAACAGTTTGATGTTCAGGTGGCTGAAAATTTATTTGCCCTGCATTCTATCAGGGATACCATCCTCAAAGACATTGTGGAATCCAAACTCAGGTCCCGGAAAACCTACAAATATTCAGATTTGGGATTTTATCTCATGCGGGAATTTATTGAAGAAAAAACCGGCTCTCCGCTCAACCAGTTTGTGGACAGCATCTTTTATAAGCCATTGGGGGCCTTTACAATGGGATATCTTCCGTTGGAAAAATTTCCGGCAAGCAACATTGTACCCACTGAAAATGACAAAACATTCAGAAAACAATTGTTGCATGGGTATGTACATGACCAGGGAGCTGCGATGCTCGGAGGAGTGTCGGGGCATGCAGGGGTGTTTGCCAATGCCAACGACCTGGCGAAAATGATGCAGATGTTTTTAAACAAAGGTACATACGGAGGGAAACAATACATCAAACCGGAAACCATACAGTTGTTCAGCAGCCCATTACACAATCCATCTCAAAATCGCCGAGGACTTGGTTTTGATAAACCGGTGATTGATGAAGACCATACCAGTCCGGCTTGTAATTCTGCCTCACCGGAGAGTTTTGGCCATTCCGGCTTCACCGGTATTCTTACCTGGGTAGATCCGGAAACAGATTTGTTGTATGTGTTTTTATCAAACCGTGTATGTCCTGACATGGACAATAAAAAATTACTGGATATGGATACCAGAACCAGTGTTCAGGAAGTTTTTTATAAAGCGATAATGGATAAAACCAATTGCCAATGAAAAAGTGGATAACAGGTATATTGTTCGTTGTGTCTGTGGCCGGAACGGTTTCAGCACAATACTCACTTGATAAACCAAAGCCGGGTTTCCGTGAACGTGTGTACTTTGGTGGTGGGCTTGGTTTGGCTTTTGGTAACGTTAACATGGTTGATGTTTCTCCCCGCGTAAGCTATATGATACATCCTCGCTGGTATGCCGGTATTGGTGGGAATTACTTCTATTATAAAAATAATTTGTATAATTTTCACACCAACATGTACGGGGTCAATATGTTTGTCAATTATACTGTGATAAAGGATTTTAGTAATATTCTTCCTGTGAAGGATAATTCGGGCTCGTTGTTGTTGTATGCTGAAACCAATTTTATTAATATGGCACCAGAAATGGATTATGTCAAACAACGGAATGAACGTTTTTGGTTGTTTCAACCCATGGCAGGCTTAGGATTTAAAATACCCACAGGCAGAAGGGCTTATGCTTTGATTCTTATCATGTATAATTTCAATGAAATGTATTATTCCCCGTCAGGAAATCCGGTTATTAATGTGAGCTTAATGTTTTAAAACAAAATCTGATGAACGCATACTTTATTGTCATAGCAGCATCGCTTATCATCATCATTTCTTATTTTTTCAACCTGCTGGCCAAAAAAACAAATGTGCCCAGTGTATTGATGCTGATTGTATTCGGGATGTTGATCAAACAAATCATGAATCTGGCAGGGGTTGGTGGGATTAACTGGTTTCCGTACCTTGAAATACTTGGTATCATAGGCCTTATTATGATTGTCCTGGAGGCAGCTCTTGATCTTGAGCTGACAAGAGAAAAACGAGTATTGATATGGAAATCCTTAATCATCGCCCTGCTTTCATTGTTGCTTCTCGGTGGTGCAATAACAGGTTTGTTGATGTGGATTTTGAATCTTGACCTGACAAGTGCCATGTTGTATGCTGTGCCTTTGTCTGTGATGAGCAGTGCCATTGTTATCCCAAGTGTTGCCAATCTGATTGATGATGACAAGGAATTTATGATTTACGAAAGTACATTTTCGGATATTTTCGGGATTATGGTTTTTTACTTCATCCTGAGTGGGTCTGAAGCAGAATCGGCAAAGGCGATGTGGATGGGTGGTTTTTTTAATGTGCTGATAACCGTACTGATTTCGTTTGTGGTTTCATACGGACTGATATTATTATTTCAAAACATAAAATCAGAAAATAAATTGTTCCTGCTTGTGGCTGTATTGGTTTTGCTATACGCTGTGGCCAAACAATTTCACTTGTCCTCTTTGCTGATTATTCTTATTTTCGGCCTCATATTGCGTAACAGGCACATCTTTTTCAAAGGCAAACTTGATAAATACCTGAAAAAAACAGAAGTCAATGAGATTTATAAAAATTTCAGGCTGATCACCATCGAAACATCCTTTGTGTTGCGGACGTTTTTCTTCGTGATTTTTGGGATTACCATCACCTTATCAAGCCTGTTTTCTTTCAAAGTGTTGTTCTTGTCAATAGTGATCCTTGCCTTAATTTATGGCATACGGTATCTGTTGTTATTGATATTTTGCCGGAAAGACCTGTATCCCAGGTTATATTTGGCGCCAAGAGGGTTGGTTACCGTATTGCTTTTTTATTCCATCCCGAAGGAATACCTTGCGGAGAGTTTTGATCAGGGGATTTTGTTGTATGTGATTATCATTACCAACCTGATTATGGGGTATGCTCTGATAAAACATGGACAGAAAACCCGTAAGATAAAACTTGCAGAACAAAGTTCGGAGGTTAATGTTGTAAACAATGAAAATAATGATAATGAAAACAATAACAATCAACATAAATTAAAAGATGAGTCAGATGAAAATAGTGAAAAATAAATACGTTGATGATTGTTTTTATTACCTTTGAAATTAGGAATAAGATAATTTTTGATAAATTATGAATGAACTTCAAGGCGAAGAAGCATACAAACAACTGCAAAAGTTGCTGAGAGAAAAAAGGGATAATTTCCATGTGATGGAAAAAGAGGTGGATATCGATGTGCAAATGGCGTATTTTGATGCTGCCAAAAAAGCAAAGGAAAACCTCCCTGATGCTGATGTTATCCTGGATAATGTGGGAAAATTATACGATAAGGAAGTGGATATTGAAGAAAAGAAAACCTTGTTGAATCAACTGGCTTCATTAGAGGATGTCAGGGCTTTTCGTGAGCTGGAAGCGTTTAATGAAAAAGCAGGTAAGGATATTGACGAATGGGCTAACATGGCATATCAGGAAAGCCTGATGGTAATGGAATCAGCTTTTTCGGATGAAGAAAAAGTGTTTGTTGCCGGTGGTATGGGAGGAAAGGATGATAAACTGAGGTATTTTGCTACCTTTTTGCATGCCGATATGTACGCAGAATTCTCTGATTTGCAAAGCAACCTCATCCGAAAAGAAGTGAAATATCAACTTGAAAAGGTCAATGCAGAACGTGAAGAAGAAACCGTTAAAGGGCAATATTATATGTTCACATGTTTGATCCCGCTCGACGTAAATATTTCTGGTTTGTTTAGGAATATAATTGATGAAGTCAATCAATTTGGGCTTGTGCTGAGCGAAAGTTTTCTTGTTACCAATGTAAAACGGCTGAGTTATGAAGAGGTTGACAAGTTTATCAAGGAAAAAACGGACAAATCTTTGAATGATGAAAACAATAAGGAGGATAACGATGAAGAATAACACAATCAACATGGCGATACAAGTGTTGCCCACAAGTAGCAAAAAACATCCTTATGCCATTGTAGATGAGGCCATAGCCGTGATTAAAGAAGCCGGTGTTCCGTATAAAGTCTGTCCATTTGAAACTGTCATTGAGGCACCCTACGATGAAGCCATGTACATTGCCAAAAAAGTTCAGGAAGCCTGTTACAAAGCAGGCGCGGACAAACTGATGTGCTACATAAAAATCCAAAGCGCTGCCCGTGGCCACGTAACCATCAATGATAAGATGGAAAAATATGAATAAAAAAACCGCCCTGTAGAGGCAGTTTTATGAGCGGGAAACGGGGATCGAACCCGCGACCCTCAGCTTGGGAAGCTGATGCTCTACCACTGAGCTACTCCCGCATGTTTAATTGCAAAAATACAAATTATTTGAACATATTCACACTTGTATCACCGGAAATTTTCAATACCCGATTTCGCAAAAGGTTTTGATTTGTCTGAGAAAGTAATTTTCCCAGCCATGTGAAATGTTATCATAAGCTTCGTCCGGAATATTCACATGGGTTACTTCAACCAGTACACTGTTTTTTTGAGGAAAAAATCTGATGGTAGCCACCGATTCTGATGTTACTCCTTCAAAATACCACTGTTCAACCAATTTCTTTAAGGGTTCTGCTT
This sequence comes from Bacteroidales bacterium, assembly GCA_049975305.1. Taxonomy (GTDB): domain Bacteria; phylum Bacteroidota; class Bacteroidia; order Bacteroidales; family ML635J-15; genus JAQIBY01. The sequence goes on from JBNGDT010000123.1 coordinate 5,347, forward strand.
CCAGTACTTTCCCTTGGATATCTCCTTCCATTATACTGAATTCGGCTCCCGGCCGGGGAGCAAATATGGCAGGTGAACCTGACCACAGTTCTATTGAATTGGCATTGGTAAAAGCCATCCAGACATCGTCCGGTTCTGCTTTGATTTTTATTTTTGTTTTGAAATCTTTCATCACGGCATGATTTTAATACCAGACAAATGTAAAAAGATTATGAAAGGGGGTACACGGGAATGCTTTATTTATTCTTACAATGATAAGCAATGTAACTCATCTTTTTTTCCTGTCCGCCATCAGTCATGGCTTGCCAGGCTACAGACGGGTTAGCGTCTTTGCTTTGCGATAAAAAATGTGTGCGGCTGGCTGCAAAGTTACTGATGATTTCTACCTGTTCTGAAAACATCAGCAATAACAAGCAAATGAATCCCAACACCAATTAAAAATACCCACCATGCAAATGTATGAGGCACGTAATTTCCGGCTTTTGCAATTACACTGTCAGTGTTGCTGATATTGAGCATTTCGATAATACTGAAATCAGAATGCATGAAACTAACGTAATCTTCAGTGTATGCAGTAATGACCACAAAGGAGCCAATGATCAGCCCTGCCCAGTGCCATGGTTTAATTTTCAGGTGATCACGGTATTTCACGATAATTATGGCAAGCAGAATCATGCATAGTGAATTGATCACAGGAGCGATGACAGGCCCAACCCATGTAAACGGCAGGAGAAACAATACATCCCATGTCATTAAAGTTTCCGGCCATCCTAGGAACACATACAAAAACACGTAGTAAAAAATATCCCATATCGCAAAAGCATAAATAAACCACGCCATGCCTGTCATGAATTTTTTTGTTGCCACAGCCGCTATGCTTACAAGCAACAGCATAGTGGCTACTTCCCTGACGCTTTCAACCACGGCAAGGTCAGGGCTGATAAGTTGAAGGGGAAAATCAAAACCACCCGGATAAAAAATTTCTCTCAGGTAAATGACCACTGCAGCTTCTATCATGGCGAAAGCCACAGCAAACAGGCTAATCCATAGAAGCGTTCTGTAGGGAAATGTTTTCATAGCACACATTTAAGGGGCATTCTATTAATTCTTTTCTTTCAAAAAACAAATTTAATGAATATCCGCTATTTTACCTGAAAAAGAAATAATAGAACATGGATAACACTGATATAACTGATATTCGGAGATATGTTTTTATAAATCAGCAAGAATCCGCATCATCTACTTCATCAGCATACTATTAATCATTTAGGTAAACAAACGGATACTCATAAAAATTTTTAACGCAGTCAGATTGGTTATTAATTTTTCATTGTCTATGAAAAACGCTGAAAATTTTGATGCGAAAGAATTATTAGAAGTCCCCTTTTGTAACTAAAACCAAAAATACCGCATATTATTGATGATAAAAATTTGAAGTCTGTCATGTATTCAGCAAAGTCATTATACGGTTTGTTTTTTCTTCAGTGGGCAATTCTGCATCAATCCAATGTATCTGATGACCGTCTTTTTCCATTTTTCTGAACCATGTCATCTGGCGTTTGGCAAATTGGTGAATGGCAATGTTTAACCGGGAAACCATATCGCTGTATGTTATTTTCCCAGAGAGATATAGCCCCAGAAATTTGTATTCCAGCCCGTAATACATCATGTCCTCAATGCTCAATCCGTTTTGGTGCAGGTGGCGGGCTTCTTCCACAAGGCCCTCTTTTAAGCGTTGATGCAGCCTTTCTGTGATTCGCTTGCGGCGTTTTTCCCTGCTGATATCAACCCCAATGATAAGGGGATGGATTTCTGGCATTTTAATATTGTGTTCGGGGTGATGTTTGTAATAATCCGCAATTTCAATGGCCCTGACAGCCCGTTTTTTCGTATCTGTATCGCTTTTGTTGTGCAGGGATTTGTATGTATTCAGGATTTTCTCAAGTGCGGGCAGGGATTTATCTTTCAGTGTATCCCTTAATTCCGGATTTACAGGGACCCGGATAAGTTTATACCCTCGCAAAACAGCATCAATGTACATGCCTGTGCCACCACAAAGAATGGGTGTTTTACCTTTGTTGTGAATGGTTTCGAAAACCCTGAAAAAATCCTGCTGATATTGAAAAACATTGTATTTTTCTCCGGGGTCAACGATGTCAATAAGGTGATAAGGAACCTTTTTCCCATTCACCATGAAATCACTATAATCTTTTCCTGTGCCAATGTCCATGCCTCGATACACTTGCCTGCTGTCAGCAGAAATGATTTCACTGTTGATGGTAGCAGCGAGGTGAGCGGACAATTTTGTTTTCCCTGAAGCTGTTGGTCCCAGGATGACAATGAGATTTTTAGCTTTGTTGGCAGAATTACTCATGCAGTAAAAATAATGGATTTTTTGATTGTTTTATGATTTGGGCATGCATGAATTGTATAACTTTGTACCCTATGGCAGGAATGGATATAAATAAGCGCTTACAGTTGCTCAGGGCATTGATTCTAAACCCTGTCAATACGTGGAAGGATTTGATGAGGCAGCCTTTGGAGCGAAGCAATGTGATTACAGGCTTTTATTTACCTGGTGTTCTCT
>JBNGDT010000124.1:0-7750 GCA_049975305.1 Bacteroidales bacterium
ATGTAATGGCAGATACATTAGTAATAGAGGCATTCACAGATGGGATTGCCGACGGGGGAGAAGAAATTATAATAAGCTATGAAGATGGATGTCCATGTCAGTCAACCCAAAATCAACTTGTTATAGAGATATTCGATGAACTTGAACCGGTGTACAGTATTGATAATTCTGGTCCCATTTGCCTTGGCGATACCGGAACCCTTATTTTTGATCTGGATGATACATCCATTGATATAACCATCATCGACTGGGAATGGATGGTGGATGGTACTACAGGTTATTCCACAGATGTTTCGCCCACAACAACCACAACCTATCAGTTAGCTGTAAATTACCCCTGTTTTAATGATACCATTGAAACAACCCTTGAAGTGGTTCCTCCACCTACCGTTGATCTGGGGCCTGATTATACAAATGCAGGAAACACGGGCAGCCTTGGTGCTAACCCGGCCGGAGGGAATAGCGGTTACTGGACGGTAATAAGCGGGCCTGGTAATGCTGTCATTGATGATTCTACCGTTGCCAATACATCTGTAACGGTGGACTCTTTGGGAACTTATGAATTTGTTTGGACGGAAATAAGCTTACCTCCTGATTGCATGGATTCCGATACCGTGGCGGTGGAATTTTTCCATGTACCAACACCTGATTTTGAAATTAACCCGGTGGAGTGTTGTTTTGGAGATACCATTGTGGTTACCTACACAGGAAATGGATATGATTGGGCTGTTTATACCTGGGATTTTGATGGAGCTACCGTGATCAGTGGTGATCATGACGGCCCTTATGAATTGGTATATGATGCAGGTGGTACATTTTACATCAGCCTGGAGGTGGATGAACTGGGATACACCGTGGATACGACAATCAGTTATTATTATCCACCGCTGCTGGATTACGATCTTGAAGTCAATGATGATCCTTGTTATGAATCATGTAATGGAAGTGCATCAATTGATGTTGAGGGTGGAGTTCCCCCCTATGATTACAGTTGGGGCCCTTTTACTGAATTGAATAACCTTTGCGAAGGTGATTATGGCATTACCGTTACAGATGATTATGGGTGTACTGCAGGACAACAATACACCATTGATCAGCCAACAGAGTTGGTTTATGATACAGCCTTTCAGCATGTTGATTGTAATGGGAATTATACAGGAATGGCTCACATTATGCCTTCTGGTGGTGTGCCGCCATACATTTACACATGGTCGAATGGTGCCAGCAGTGGTGAATTGAATGGTATTGCTGCCGGCGAATATGATGTAACTGTTACCGATGCCAATGGTTGCTCAATATCCGAAAACTTTACCATAACAGAACCTGATGAATTACTAGTCTCGTTTAATAATGATATGGCTATTTGTGAAGGGGAGGTAGTCAATTTGATTGCAACCCCCATTGGGGGAACACCTCCATATACAATATACTGGAATGATGGAAGTGGTTTTGTTTCAGGCCCGACAGGACAACCCATGTCTCCTGATACAACCACTACGTATTCTGTTTATGTCGTAGATGCTCATGGGTGTGTGTCCCCTGTGCAAAGCATGGAGCTTACCATAAGCCCACATATGTCGCTTGATCTTGCTCTTGATCACAATACCTGTTACAATTCATGTAATGGGAAGGCTGTACTAACAGTGCAAGGTGGTATTCAGCCTTTTGATTACAGTTGGGCATCTGATTCACGTGTTTATACGGATTTATGTTCGGGATTGTATGATGTGACTGTGGTGGATCAAATAGGTTGTACTGCTGATACTGTGTTTTTTATCGATCAACCGGATTCTTTAAGGTATCAAATTTTTTCCGAAGCTGCTACTTGTGCTGGTCTTGTTGACGGACAGGCATGGGTAGAAGTAACAGGTGGTACCCCGCCTTACAATTATGAATGGTCAACAGGCGAAACCAATGATTCGATTGTGGCTGAAGGAGGAATTTACACGGTTACTATTACAGATTCACATGGTTGCAGGCATGCTGTACAAACTACCATTGAAGCACCCCAGTCAGTTTTAGTGTACCCTGGTTCTGACCCAACTATTTGCATTGGTAGTTCAGCTACCATTTCAGCCGATGTTATGGGAGGTACTGATCCCTATAATTATGCATGGTTGGGAGAAGATTCTACACAGGGATTTGACCATATCTTTACGGTTAATCCTGTAGAAACCAGTGAATATTATCTTACCGTGACAGATAATAATGGGTGTACCGGACAAACAAGCATTACGGTCAATGTGTATCCACCACTCACTATTGATAATATTTATGCACATCAAGATACCGTGTGTGAAAATTCACCACTCAGAATAAATGTAGAAGGCAGCGGCGGTAACGGTGGTCCATATACCATCACCTTGCAAAATGGTGACATTGTACCTTCTGATTTTATAATTTATCCTGAAGAATCTCAATGGTGGTATCTGACTTTAAGTGATGAATGTGGTACCCCGCATGTTACAGATTCCATATTTGTGCCTGTGTGGGAAACACCATTAAACAATTTTGTTTCTGATAAAATAAAAGGATGCCCGCCACTCTTGGTACAATTCAGCGAATTAAACCCGAATAACGATTATTCTTACAGATGGGATTTTGGAGACTATGGCTTTGGATTTGTTAAAAACCCAATGCATATATATGAAAATTCCGGCTTTTTTGATGTAACACTCACTGTAAAAGATAAGCATGGTTGTAAAAACACCCGGACCATGGAAGATATGATTCAGGTATTTCCTGCTCCAAAAGCGGATTTCTATCCTGAACCAAAAGAGGTGAGTATCCTTGATCCGGATATCACATTTGTTGCTTCCTGTGAGAATGCAGATTCATTGTTCTGGTTCTTTGGTGACGGTGATTCATCAACATGGAGCCCGAACAGACCAACACACGTGTATAAAAATGTGGGCGAATTCGAAGTGATGCTTGTTGCTGAAAATTTTTATGGTTGTCGTGATACCATGGTGAAATATGTAAATGTATCTGACCATTTTAGTTTTTATGCACCAGAAGTTTTTACCCCAAATGGGGATGGTGTTAACGATTGTTTCAGAATATGCGGTAATGGTATTGATCCAAATGACTTTTATCTGGTTGTGTATGACAGATGGGGTGAGATTGTTTTTGAAACTGAAATATACGATCCCGATAAATCATGTTATGCATGCGGTAAAGCGGCATGGGATGGTACGTTTAATGGTGATAGGATGAAGGGTGATGAATTAATACACGGTGGCATGTTTATATGGTACACTAAATTTAAAGACAGCTACGGCAATTTTTATGAATATACCGGATTTAGTAGGCTTAGGAGGTGATTAGAAATGCAATATGAAAGAAAATCATTAAAAATCTGGAATAATGTTATGCGAGTGAAGCTAACATATTTGATTGCCCTATTGGTTGTGTTGATACCTTATCCTGCCATTGTTTTTAGTAGCAATACCCCTGAAACAAAAATAAGTCCATCTCGTCATCAAAATGATGAGATTATGCTTGAAATCAATTTGATCTACACAGAATATGTGTGTTATGGGGAAACCGGTATGGTAAGGGTGTTTATCCAGCAGGGAACCCCTCCATACAGTTTTCTGTGGAATACCGGAGATACTTCCCAGAACCTGATGGATGTGCCGGCCGGAACATATTCAGTAACCGTAACCGATGGACTTGGTGATGTGGTGTCTAATACAATAACTGTCCAGGAACTTCCTGATTTGGATTCGGTGTTTAATATGGATGTTACTCACGTAGCTTGTCATGGTGAAGCCACTGGAGAAATTACAACCAGTTTTGATACCATCACAGGTCCTTATAACTACGCATGGAGCCATGGATCGACTAACTCAATAGCAAGCAACCTCACAGCCGGTATATATTCTGTTACCATTACAGATGCATACGGATGTAAAATGGATACAACAGTTCAAATTATGCAACCTGATACTATAATACCGGTTGTTCATACAGAACCGGCGTCATGTTATGGCTATATGGATGGTATGGCCTGGGTGGAAGTTACTGGTGGTGCGCCTGTTGATACAACTCCACAGGGATTTGTGTATGATTATCACTGGCCAGACCCCACACAGAATGATGATACATTGATTTATTATGGCGGCACCTATTATCTTACGGTTAGTGATGCCAATGGTTGTTCGGTTACTGAATTGTTTACTATTGATCAACCGTCACAAATATTAGCACTACAGGCAGGGAATCCATGCATTTGTATAGGCGGACAAACTACACTGACATCCCAGGTGACAGGAGGTCAACCACCTTATACATATAACTGGATCAATGCTTCAACCCAGGATACTACATATTCTTCCAGTGTAACAGTTTCTCCTGATCAAACCACTTCTTATTATTTTCGTGCCACAGACCAGAATGGATGTACATCCAATGTTGTGTGGTCAACGGTTACTGTGTATCCGGAGTTGACATTAATATCCCTTATCACCAGTGCTGACAGTATTTGTCCTGGCGAACCTCTTGAAGTAGAACTGGAAATAGATGGTGGAAACGGAGGCCCTTATGAAGTACAATTGCTTAATACCAGTGAAATAGTTGGTTCTCCCTTTACCCTCTATCCTGAACAAACTACGGATTATACTATAAGAATATCAGATCCATGTACTACCCCGCCTATAGAAGCTTCTTTCAGCGTAACGGTTATGCCATTGCCACCGGCTGCTTTTATCGTGGACAAACATAAGTCGTGTCCCGGAGAAGAATATCATTTTACGGAGATGTCAGAAGATTTAGGACAATCATATTACTGGGAATTTGGTGATGGTGATTTTTCGTATGAAAAATCACCAACGCATATTTATATGGATCCCGGGATATACGATGTTACGATGACAGCTAAAACACCTTTTGGTTGTGAAAAATCGCTTACCAAAGAAAGTTTAATTCGAATTTATCCCAATCCTGAAGCTGATTTTTATGCGAATGAACAAAACGTCTCCATTTTAGAGCCTAACGTTCATTTTTTTAACATTTCAACCAATGCAGACAGTATTTACTGGTATTATGGAGATGGGGATTCATCTTTGAACAGCGTTCAAAATCCCTGGCATACTTACTCTGATGTAGGTCATTTTAACGTGATGATGCGGGCTGAAAATGTATATGGTTGCATAGATTCAACATTCAAAATAATCCGTGTGTATGACGAACATAGGTTTTATGCACCGGAAGCTTTTACACCTGATAAAAATGGTGAAAATGATTGCTTTAGGCTGTGTGGTCATGGCATCAATGTTGATGATTTTGAGCTTAACATTTATGACAGGCATGGATCTGTTGTTTATAAAACTACCCGGTTTGAAAACGATATCCCATGTGATAAATGTGGAGAAGGCTCCTGGGATGGAACTTATAATGGATCATTGCTGAAAGGTGATAAATTATGTAAGTCAGGCTTGTATTATTGGTATTGCAAATACACTGATTATGCCGGGATGGAACGTGCTCAGGAAGGAAAAGTATTTCTTGTCAGATAAGATAAGACAGGGATTATTTTATTGCTCAAGCTCAGTTAATGATTTTCTGCCCGGCTTTTTACCATAAAACACATCGTCCAAAACAGCTGCTGTGTGCCTGAAAATAAAATTATGCCGGATGCCTGACCTGATGAATTTATGGAGCAAATTGTTTTCCCTGCTATACGGACATGCTGAAATACAACGTGCACAATCGGTTCCTGCATGTTGCCAGTATGAAAAACAGGCCTCCTGATTAATTTTCCACCGCTCAATGCCTTTGATTGTGGTTCTGTCGGATTTTGAAATAGCTGCAGACGGGCATACGCGTGCACATTTCTTACATATCCGGCAAAATGCCAACATGGACTTATCCGGTTTATGCTTAAACTGATCCGGCAGTTCAAGATTTGTGCTTACCACGGCCAGCCTGCATCTGGGGCCCAGGGTGGGATGCATTAAAATTCCCATGCGGCCAATGGTGCCCATTCCGCTGTCGGCAGCTACCAATGGTAAAACCATGTCATAGTTCCCGTCAATATGTGCCTTGGCGTGGTACCCAAGCTCTGCTAAAAAATTGGCTAATTGTATGGCGATACCACCAACATCAACATAACGATTCGCTGATTCTATCATGGTTGGTGCATGGGGTGCCGTATCAATCAATTTTTTATCCATGGGAACAACAATGCTTATGGCATAATAATCTTTTTTTTCCGGAGGCTTTCCATATCCGGGTTCATATCCCCCTGCAGAATACCAATGATAAGGTTCAAGTTTGCAACTACCTGTATCGCTTGCTCCTAGTATTTTTAACCAATGTCTTATGAAGGAGTAGATTTCTTTGTTAGTATTGTTGTTGATTGAGATTGTATTAATGGGTGGCTCATTGTACTTATGCAATTTGTCGGACAAGCTGAAACTTGCTTTTGTAGCTGTAAAGGCAAGTTCTTTGAAATATTTGCTTTCAGGACTGGCCAGCCCGGGTTTTTTTCGCCATTTGTCATCTTTCTGTTTATACGTGGGATACAATCCGTAAAATGTGTTGTATGGAGTGCTACCCGGTTTTAATTTCCCCCTTGAAAACATGGTAATCCGTTCGTCAATGTTTTCTTGTGGCGGATCATAATGGATATGTTTTGTTGCAGGTAAGGGTAATAACATAACCAGGCTTGTGGTACCAATCAATAAAGTAATTGTTAATTCAATCATTGGAGGTATTGTCCCGGTCATTGATAATATAACAACACCAATGATGACAAGGGACAGGGAAGAAAAGATAAGCCCTGCCCTGTTTTCTTTTTCAAAAAAAGACAGCAAGGCAGCCCAAGCAGATACGATAAACAAAAGAATAAACAATGTAATAAAAATAGGATGTATCATTTTTTAACTTGATTTCTGGGATGATAACTGAGGATGTTTTCTTTCAAAAAATGTTTATCAAGGTGTGTATATATTTCTGTTGTGGTGATGGATGCATGACCCAGCATTTCCTGTATTGCCCGCAAATCTGCACCGCCTTCGATTAAATGGGTAGCAAACGAATGCCGCAAACTGTGAGGGCTGATGTTTTTATTAATGCCTGCATCGGATGTTGTTTTTTTTATGATGTTAAAAATCATGACCCTGCTAATGGGGTTTCCCCTGGTTGTTACAAATACATTATCTACGGCTTCCTTTGCAATGGATACCTGCCGACGTGAACCATCAACATAATGTTGTATGGATTTCAACGCGCCGGGATTGATGGGAATCAACCTTTCTTTGTTGCCTTTTCCAATAACGCGCACAAATGATTTATCAAAGTAAATGTTAGACAACCGGAGCTGACATAGTTCTGATACCCGTAAACCACAACCATACATTGTTTCAACAATTGCCTTATTGCGATGTCCCAGTGGTGTGGAAAGGTCAATGGCTGATATCATGTTGTCAATTTCTTCAACCGTTAATACCTGGGGTAAATTTTTCGATATCCTCGGGGCCTCAATGAGAGATGCAAGGTTGTCTTCTACATAATCTTCAAGCAACAAATAGCGGAAAAAAGCTTTTATTCCACTCACTATTCTGGCCTGTGATTTTGCACCCAGACCTGTTTCATTAAGCCATTCCAGGAATAATTTCAGGTCTTCTGATCTTATTTTTTCAGGAGTTATTGTCTTTTTTCTAATTAAACGGATATGATTTTCCAGTTTCTTAATGTCACTGACATAGGCATCAATGCTTAAGGGAGAAAGCGATTTCTCCAGCTT
>JBNGDT010000125.1:0-6156 GCA_049975305.1 Bacteroidales bacterium
AAGTTATTAACAATCAACAAAATATATTAACAGAGGTTTTTAGAGATGCCCTTTATTATTTAATATGCAAATATTATGAACAAATTTTCATATTTTTGACACATGGAGAAAAAAGACTTGTCATATACCAAAGCTGTTCGCGAAATAGAGTCCATCATTGAACAAATTGAAGAAGGAAAAATGGACATGGATGCATTGTCCAGAGCGACAAAAAAGGCACTGGAATTGATAAAGTTCTGCAAAATAAAACTGCGCAGCACTGAATCAGACATTGACAAAATGCTGGAAGATATTTCTGATTAATGGAATCATTTAACGAACTCCGGATGAACACTTTTCTTTTTAATATGTTTTTTTGTAACGAATCAGTCATAATGGATTCTGTTAATATCGATTATTTATGATTCCCCACCCTAAAACCTCTTAATCGTAACCGTTCTTAACCAATTTTAACTGATTAGCAACATTTTTTTACCAAAATATAAATTCACATGCAGCCTTTTTACAATCTGTGTTATCTTTGCATTGATAAAACGTTATCAAATAATAATATTATGAAAAAATTCTTTATGCTAAGTCTTGCATTGTTTGTCGTATATACGCTCAATGCAATTTCTCCCATTCAAACAAAACCTGAGAAAACGGAGCTCCAACTGTTGAATAGCCGTTTGGATTTCATTGAATTTACAAACACAGTAGGAGATTTTTACGGTTTGAACATCAAAACAAAAGCCGGTAATTTCACAAAACTGCGCGTTCCGGGGTATCATAAATCTGCCGATTATGGTATGCCTGAACTGCCTGAAATAAGCAGATTGATAGAAATACCTTATGGGGCAAAAGCCCGCATTGAAATTGTTTCTTATGATGAGGAAACTATATACCTGAACGAAGAGGGATATAATTTTCCACTGATGCCTGTGCAGCCGTCACTAAGCAAAAGTCAGGACCCTGACGATGTGGAATTTGTTTACAATGAAGATTTCTACCGTTCCGGCTCTGTGTATATGCCCGACATGGTAAGTGTGGAAAAATCAGGCAAATTGAGAGGCATACAGATGGCTCGCGTGGTCATTCGTCCTTTTGAATACAACACCGGTGACAATACCATTACCATCAAAAACAATTTACATGTAAAAGTGCATTTTGAAAATGGTGATGCCATTTCTGCCAAAGCCAACAAAAAACAATATTACTCGCCTGCTTTCGAACCCGTTTACAACAAACTGTGGAACTATGAATCCCCACAAACCAAGGATGCTTTATCTGCATATCCCATAAAATATGTAATCGTAGCAGACCCCTCTTTTGAAACGGCTTTGCAACCATTTATCGAATGGAAAACAAAAAAAGGGTTTTATGTTATTGAAGCCTATACAAATAACCCGGATGTCGGCTCAACAACAGCAAGCATAAAATCATACCTCCAAGGCTTGTACACTGCGGGAACTCCTGAAGATCCGGCTCCCAGCTTTGTGTTGTTTGTTGGTGATGTTGCTCAGATTCCTGCTTTTGATGGAAACGCAGGAAACCATGTTTCTGATATGCCCTACTGCGAATATGATGGTGGTGGGGATTACATTCCCGAAGTGTATTTTGGCCGTTTGTCAGCAACTACCGTAGCTGAGCTTACACCGCAGATTAACAAGACGTTGCAGTTTGAACAATATACCATGCCTGATCCCTCATACCTTGGGGAAGCTGTAATGGTTGCCGGTGTAGATGGCTCTTTCGGAAATTCTCATGCCAACGGTCAAATCAATTACGGAACGACATATTATTTTAATGCATCACATGGCATATCCTCTCATACTTACCTTTATCCCGAGTCGGGGGATAATGCTTCCAATATCATTGCTGATGTGGCTGCAGGTGCAGGATATGTAAATTATACAGCTCACTGCAGTTCCGATGGATGGGGCAATCCCAGCTTTACCATAAGTGATATTGCCGGGCTTGACAACCAGGATATGTATTATGTTAGTGTGGGTAATTGTTGTTTATCCAATAAATTTGATGAACCTGTATGCTATGGAGAAGCATTGCTCAGGGCCGAAAACGAAGGAGCAGTTGCCCACCTCGGTGGTTCAAATTCTACCTATTGGGATGAAGATTACTACTGGAGTGTAGGGTTGATTTCCGATCCTGTAGAAAATCCGACTTATGTAGAAACAGAAACAGGTGCCTACGATGCTATTTTTCATGAAAACGGAGAAGACCCATACATCACAACAGCCCAAATGAATTACGCAGGTAACCTCGCCGTTGAAAGTAGTTCCTCATTAAGCAAAGAATATTACTGGGAAATTTATCATGTGATGGGCGACCCGTCTCTCATGCCATATATGGGAGTTCCCCCAACATTAACGGTAGATTATCTCAATCCACAACCCGTTGGAACATCTTCCCTGACAGTAAACACTGAAGAAGGTGCTTATGCTGCTATCAGCCTCGATGGCGTGCTTCTCGACGCAAAAGTGGCAGATCCCAGTGGTGTTGCCGCACTTACTTTCGATCCCATCAATGACGTGGTTGTATGTGATGTCGTGGTCACAAAACAAAACCGCCAACCATACATTGGAACACTTGAAATCATCCCCAACGATAACGATTATGATGTGCAATTATCAGCCATCAACGCTCCGGCATCATTGGTATTTGTAGATGATGCTACCTTCCAGCCTGAAGTTGAAATCCGCAACCTTGGTCAACTGGAACTGACATCCGCATCCGTTAATTACCAGATTGATGACGGCACACCTGTTCATGTTGACTGGACAGGCTCACTCAACACTTTAGATTCGGAAATAGTTACCTTTCAGGAAATTACCCTTGATGACGGAGAATATAATTTCAAAGCATGGGCGGTAGAACCCAATGGTGAAACAGATGAATATCCGGCAAACGATACCCTTGAAAAATCATTCCGTGTTTATAGCGGTGATGTATCTTTATTGAGCATTGATTCACCGGAAGAAACCAATTGCAATCAAACCGTTTACAACCCGGCCATTACGATCAGGAACAATGATATAAATCCACTGACAAGCTTAACTGTGGGTTATGAATATGGAGGCGTATCAGATGAAATTGAATGGACTGGTAGTCTCTTAGAAAATGAAACCACACAGGTAGAATTTCCGCAGGCCATTTTCCCTGAAGGGATTGACATGATGACAGCATACATTGAAACTCCTAATGGCGGTACTGATATGGATGCAAGCGATAATTCTATGGATATGGAAATCCGGATTACGCTAGGACAACCCATTCAGCTTGATTTGCTTACGGATGCATACCCTGACGAAATATCATGGGAACTCACAGTGGATTCCACGGGTGATGTTTTGTACAACAATGGCCCCATGACAGGAGAAACACATCATTATTACGACTGGTGCCTAGGTTCAGGTTGTTATACTTTCACAATTGATGATAGTTATGGCGACGGTTTGGCAGGCGGTTGGTTCTCAGACCCCGGCTATGCTTCTATTACCAATCTTGAAACATCTGAGCAATATGGTATGATTGAAGGTGATTTTGGTGATCAGGCCAGCATTCAATTCTGCCTTGGTTTACCAACACTTTCTGTCGAACCTGATGTGTTGGATTTTGGAATTGTTACACAAGGTGAATCGGCAGTGATGTCATATATACTTACAGGAGAAAATCTGACAGACACTGTATTTATTTCAAGTCCTTCAAATTTTGAGGTTTCATTCAATGATGATTCAGGGTTTAGCTCATCACTAACCATTCCGTTTGATACAGAAAGCCTGGTTGATACAATTTACGTAAAATTTCTTCCGGATAATGAAACTGCCTACAGCGATCATATCAACAACACATCATCAAATGCAAGTGCGCATGTAAATGTTGTTGGCAACGGAGCTTCAGGGATAGAAAGCAACACAAATCAGTTTTTTAGCATTTATCCCAATCCCAGCGACGGGGTTGTTTATGTGGAATCTGATCAGTTGAAACACATTGAAATTACTGATAATACAGGCAGAATTCTGATAAAACAAAAGATAAATGACAGTAAAACCCGAATTAATTTGTCAGAATATGCTTCGGGTATCTACCTTTTAACCCTTACTGATACTGATGATAATGCACATTATGCAAAAATACAGTTGACAAAATAGGGATAAATTTTATAGCGCTGAGTTTAAAACAGTTTTAATTACAGTCCATTAAGTGCTTGGAAAAACATTAAGGTCGTTAAGGAATTAAGGGCATTAAGAAAAACCTTAATAAAATGCTTAATGCCCTTAATTTCTTAATGGTTCAAGAAAGCATATTCATATCACTGGAATATTTGACTACAATGATGCTGATAAACAATTAAAAATGAAATTAAATCTCTAATTTTGCACTAAGCCTTTTTGGTCGGGCTTTTAATTATTTTTTATGCTTAGTTTTCCAAACGCAAAAATAAACATAGGGCTTTATGTTACAGGAAAGCAGACGAATGGTTATCACAATTTAGAAACCATTTTCTACCCTGTGCCGTTGTATGATATCCTGGAAGTAGTCCCCACTGAAAAGCAAACAGAAATTCAACTGTCGGGCATAAAAATTCCTGGCTCCCCGGCTGATAATCTTGCCTTAAAAGCATGGAAACTTCTGCACGATAAATATCAGATTCCCCCTGTCAAAATGAATTTGCATAAACACATTCCTCCCGGTAGTGGACTGGGTGGCGGATCATCGGATGCTGCTTTTTGTTTGCAGAATTTAAACAAGCAATTTAAGCTCGGCTTGCCTGCTGATAAAATGATGACTTTAGCACTGGAGCTGGGTAGCGATTGCCCGTTTTTTGTCCAAAACAAACCTGTTTTTGCCTCCGGTAGAGGTGAAAACATGGAAGATGTTAACCTTAACCTGGCAGGAAAATATGTATTGATCGTATTCCCGGACATACATATTGACACAGGGGGTATTTTCAGTAAAACAACCATCAGTCCGGCAGACTATGAATTGAGAAATTTACATAACATCCCGGTTACATCATGGAAAAATCACATTGGCAATAAATTTGAACCCCATGTTTTGAACATGCATCCGCAGTTAAAAAAAATCAAACCCTTACTGTATGCTGAAGGTGCAGATTATGTACAGATGACAGGGACAGGCTCTGCTTTTTATGGAATATTTTCCTATAAACCGGAGATTAACCAAAATCATCTATCATTTAATTATATTGTGAAACAATTTTAAGAAATATCTCACCCTTTTTGTATTTTGATTAAGTTTGTAAAATAATTTGAAATTTATGAAAGCACGTGTTATTATTTTATCCGTTATTGTATCGCTTTTCCTGTCTAATGTAAAAGCCCTGGCTCAAATATCATACGGTGGGAAACCATGGTCTTACAGCCAGAAGTATCTGACAACTGAAATTGATCACATCCAACTCAGGAGCCCGGATGTAAAAAAGTTGCTCCGGGAAGCAAAAGCAGAAGATGCTCACGGACAGCCACCAAAAATAGGTCGTTTCATTGATGTAGATATCAATATGGATAATGCCGGTTCATGGGAAACACTTGAAGACGGCAGAAGATTATGGCGATTACAAATCACATCCAAAAACGCTCAGGCACTATCGCTTATTTATGAATATTTCGACTTGCCCAAAGGCTCACAACTTTTTATTTACAGCCCTGATAAGATTCAAACCATTGGGGCATTTACAGATCAGAACAATAAAAATGGCGGGTCCTGGTCCACCGAAATGATTTACGGAGAAAGCCTGATCCTGGAATACATCTCTCCACGTCCAAGGCAAATTGATGGTATCGTAAGAAACAAATTTACAAACGATGCAAAAATAAACATCAAGCATGTGAATTATGTTTTCAGATATGCACCCGATCCTTACCGTGAAGTGAAAAACTTTGGTAGCTCAGGAGACTGCAATGTAAACGTTAACTGTTCCGAGGGAGATGACTGGCAGGATCAGAAAAAGGGTGTAGCCAGAATATTGTTCAACGATGGAAGCTATTCATATTATTGTACCGGAACGCTTGTCAATAATACCAATGAAGATGGAACGCCTTATTTCTTATCAGCGTATCATTGCGGCGGAGATATAAACCCCGTCTATTACGATTCATGGATTTACTATTTTAACTATGAATCAATTGGATGCAG
>JBNGDT010000125.1:6166-7687 GCA_049975305.1 Bacteroidales bacterium
ATGCAGCAATGGCAGTGAACCGTCGTCCAACACCATTACAGGATGTGATTTTGTATCATCAGGGCCCATGGATGGCGGCTCAGATTTTCTGTTGGTTGAATTGAACCAAACACCACCGTCATATTACAATGTTGTTTACAACGGTTGGGACAGAAGCACAATATCCAGTGGCAATGGGGTTTCCATACATCACCCTTCCGGAGATATAAAAAAAATATCTACCTACACAAGCTCCTTACAATCTGCCACATATAATGATGGCGAAAGTACAGGTGCTACCAATGCCTGCTGGAGAGTTTACTGGGCGGAAACAACAAACGGACATGGTATCACTGAAGGTGGTTCATCGGGCAGTCCCATTTTCAAAAGCAATGGGTTAGTCATGGGAACACTTTCAGGTGGCACTTCAGGTTGTGATAACACCAGCGGATGGGACCTCTACGGAAAATTTTCTTATCACTGGAACAGCAATGGCAGCACCAACACGGATAAACTTGAACCATGGCTGGATCCGGCAGGTTCCGGAGCTGTTTCACTCAACCTGTATGATCCAAACAATGCCACTGTCACGGCAGGATTTACTTCAAACACACAAACAGTAACCGAAGGTGGTTCGGTAAATTTTTCTTCTACATCCACAGGACCGGTTGAAACTTATGCATGGTCATTTGAAGGCGGCACCCCATCCACATCAACTGCCGAAAACCCTTCTGTAACCTATAGTACAGCAGGCACATACAACGTAAGCCTTACGGTTACCGGCAACGGATCGCAGGACACACATACTGAAACAGACTATATAACCGTAAATAGTGGGGGAACGGGTGAAGACTGTACATGGTTGAACGATCCGCTTACAGGCACCGCAACCTATTATCTAACGGATGGTGGTTCCGGTTATGTATCTGGAAATAATTCTTATGGTGATTTGTCAAAAGCCAATTATTTTGAACACAGTGGCATTGGTTATGTGTTTACACTTGGCTTTCATGTTGCGTATGCCGAAGGCACATCTTCACACATAGAAATTGCTGTTTGGGATGAAGTGGGAGGTAGCCCCGGGAATTTACTCGGCTCAAAAAGCATTTCCATGAGTACCATAACAAACAATTTTACCGGTGCAGGTGATTATTTTGAATTTGACTTTAATAGTCCCATTGAAGTCAATGGCGATTTCTTTGCAGGCATTGTACTTCCCGAAGGCGGTGATATTTTTGCACTCATCACCAATACAGAAGGGGACAGTTCACCCGGAACAGCATGGGAAGAATGGAGTGATGGCTCCTGGTATCCCTATTATGATGGCAATAGCTGGGAATTAGCTGTTGATCACGCCATATACCCTAAAGTATGTGCCACCCTGAGTGAAACAATAAGATCCAGCGTCATGGAAAAAATTCAACTTTTCCCAAATCCCGGCTCAGGAAACTTCAGGATACACTGCAAAGAGAAACTGACAGATGCAACAACTGTCAGTGTTTATAATTCCATTGGAGAAACCATCCTTTCACAACGCATCGA
>JBNGDT010000126.1:0-3492 GCA_049975305.1 Bacteroidales bacterium
CCACAGAAATACATTGCGCTCCTTCATTGTTTAGTGAGTTGATGGTTTTGCCCATGTTTTTTATGGGCATCCATTCGCCGGCACTGTTTTTATGTGTTTCATACAAATCTTCCTGGTACCCTTCTGAATAATAATTCCTGCTGCCTGCAGGGATGAGCACTGTGGTCACCAGTGTTTGTTCATCCGCCGTAAGCGATGGCCAGTAATCGTCGTATTTTGTGTTGACATTAGCCCCCAAATTTACCGGGTTATAATCAACAGGATTGTCAACAGCATGCACAGAAAAAACAACGCGTTCTTTCACATCCTGATACATGGCATTGCTTTCAAGGTCGCTCTTGGTGTATTCTTCAAAACCATCCAGATATTTATCTGCTTCATGATAATTTCCTTTCCGGTAAGCCAGTTCAGTAGCTTTCAGGAAAAAACCCGGGTCAAATTCCGGGTCTATACGTATTACTTCATGCACTGCATCTTCCATTTTTTCATAATATGCCTGATATTGGTATATTTCTGAAAGAAGAACCCAGGCTTCCAAAAAATCCGAGTCTTCAGTTTTTGCTTCTATTGCAGCAGATACAGCAAGGTCAATTTGGCGGTTTTCCAAAAATTTCCGTGCATCCTCAAAATATTTTTTTGCTTTGCGGTTGTCCGTATGCAACTCCGCATTTTGTCCCAGGGAAAACCCTGATACCAACATCAACAAAAAACTAAAAACAGCAATTTTTCTCATGGTATTTGTAAATATTTATGCGTTTGTACTGACACCCGCCACTGCGGATATCGCTTGACATAATCAACAACCCAACGTTTGGTTTCATTAAAACGGCTCCACTCAGGTTGCAACAATAATGCACAATCTTTATTAACCC
This sequence comes from Bacteroidales bacterium, assembly GCA_049975305.1. Classification (GTDB taxonomy): domain Bacteria; phylum Bacteroidota; class Bacteroidia; order Bacteroidales; family ML635J-15; genus JAQIBY01. Next base: position 873 of record JBNGDT010000126.1, read on the forward strand.
TGGCTGCCATTTTTTCTGCCCAAACAAAATCTTCAGGCTTGTCATATATTATCACCTTCAATTCGCTTGCCAAACTATAAAATTCAGCTAAAGGTTCTTTTTGGGGCTTGGGCGAAAGGCATATCCAGTCCCATGTGCCGGTTAATTTATGGACACCGCATGTTTCCAGGTACAATTTTAAGTTGTGTTTATGACATTGCTGAGTCAGCAAACCTAAATCATACAACAACGGCTCCCCTCCTGTTACGACAACAGAATTTGCTTTTGATTCCACTATCCTGGCAACCAGTGCAGCTACAGTCGTCCAGAATTCTGGCTCCCAGTTCCATGCCTCTTTTGAATCACACCACCGGCATCCCATATCACATCCTCCTATACGAATAAAATACGCAGCCTTACCTGTATTTAAGCCTTCACCCTGTATTGAATAAAAGGTTTCCAGTACAGGCAAGGCATAAGGAGAATGTCGGTCTTCTACAGAAATCATTTTTTGATGATTTTATCCAAAACATCACGGGCTGCATCTTTGTGCAACATGATGTTCATCATTTTTAGTCGTATGTAATCCTCATGGAAAAAACAATAGCCTTTGTGCTGTCCATCAAAACCTCCGGCACCACTGTCTTTTATCAGATACCACATATCATCACCGGATTCCTGATAGCCAACAATGTGAAGGCAATGATCATCGGTTGTGGACTCATTGTATAAACGCAGTTCTCTGCTGGAAGCATTGATATGGGCGGGTGGAATATCAAATTCCGGCACTATTGCCACCTCCGCCTGACTGTCATAACCAGGTTCACTTACATCTCCGCATATACAAATGGTATATCCATGTTTTACTGCCGACTCCACAGTGTTATAAAAATCGTCAAGCGACACATTATAATATTCATCACTGTGCCACCAGTTATCAGGTTCCACCAATTCATGTTTTTCGTTGTATGGTACCGACATGGTTGACATAAAACTTACCATATCACCGGCTTTAAAAGGCAAAGATTCATAAAAATCCATCGGCGTGTAAAGCTTTCCATCGTATTCAAACTTATCAGGCATTTCCCCCATGTGGCTATCAAGTATAGCACGGATATCTGCACGAACCTGTTCAGCATTCCACTGATTGGCTTCTTTGACATGGTCAAGGTAAGTTTTCATTTCTTCAACCATCTCAGAATGTGAATGATATTCCCGGTATTCCGGCTTTCCAGGATAAACAGATGCCGGCACACAACCATACACAGGCATGATGCGTTTTAACGCATTGGGTTCACTTCCCTGGTTAAAATAGGTTTCTCCGCGGGTTTCGACATAGTGTTCTGCCCTGTCAACATAATCCCAGTACACAAAAAACATTTCTGACAAATCCACTTCTTTATCGTTTAACCGGAAAATTTCCGATTCAAAAAAAGATGTGGCAGCAAAACACCAGCATGTCCCTGTATTACCCTGTGACTGTGGTAATGTGTGCCAATGTGTTTTGTATGCTGTTATATCCGTTGGATAATTCCCATCAAACTCACATAATAAAATGCGTGGAATCTCATTTTTTTTGCAGGATTCAGCATCTTCTAAAATCACATTTTCATAAAAACCCTTTTCCTTTTTCCTGTATTCTGCTTTATCAGGGGGACTAAAAATTTGAGATTTAACTGGAAATACCAGAAAAAACAAACCAATTAAAATGACTGTTTTCTTTTTACTTTTAAACATTGCAGTACTATTAACAATATTTTTGACAAAATAACAAAAATTATTTGAGAATTATTTCATCATGAACAGAAAACAACAGATGTCAATTGCGTCCATAAAAAAAATTACAAAAAATATTTTGTAATTAAAATGCAACCTTTATATTTGTATGCACATCTATATGCAGAAAAATTTATTTCTAATCAAAATAATAAACGTAGTATGAAAAAACTAAAATTACTCTTGATCCTGAGCATAACAGGCAGTTTTGCTTTTGCTCAGACACCACATTATTGTGACAGCGTTCAAGCAGATTTCACTTCAACCGCTCCTGCATGTACAGGTGAACAGGTACAATTTTTAAGCACAGGTTATACCGGCCCCAACACTATACATGCATGGGATTTCGGAGCGGATGCAACCCCTGCTCTTGATACAGCAATATCACCTGTGCCTGTTACCTATTCGACCAGCGGACTAAAAAATGTAGAACTTACAGTTTTTGATACCATTACTGGTTGCATATCCTACAAAACAAAAGGCATCCAGATTTATGAAAACCCAACCGCCTCATTCAATGCAAGTGCAGTAAATGTATGTGCGAATGAAACCATTGATTTTACCAACACTGGCAGTTCGGGTGTGGAGTGGACTTATCAGTGGGATTTTGGCGTAGGTGCTGTCCCGGCTACCTCCAACGCTGAAAATCCACAGGATGTCTATTACACAAGCAGTGGTTCTAAAACTGTTACACTCAGTATCACTAACGGAGAGTGTACAGAATCAGCCAGTGTTAACATTAATGTCGGTGAAACCCCGGTTGCTGATTTTACAAGCACCGCTCCCGAGTGTACCGGATTACCTGTAGATTTTACCAACACAGGCACCGTAACCAACACAACTTATGAATGGAACTTTGGCGTTG
>JBNGDT010000126.1:3592-7622 GCA_049975305.1 Bacteroidales bacterium
CAGCTGAAGATTCATTGTATGTGATGGAAACCCCGCATGCTGATTTTACAAGCACTGCTCCACAGTGTACCGGATTACCCGTGGACTTTACCAACACAGGCACCGTAACCAACACAACTTATGAATGGAACTTTGGCGTTGATGCAACACCGGCTACTTCTACCGCTGAAAACCCAACAGGCATTGTATATAGCTCAGCCGGCACCAAAACCGTACAGCTTGTTACTACTAACATGACAACCAGTTGTACAGATACCATCACAAAAACATTTACCATACATCAAACACCTGCCGTCAGTTTCACGCATTCTGATTCATTGTGTTTGAGCGGAACCTTTAATTTCCAAAACACAGGCAGCACAGGTGAAGACTGGAGTTATGCATGGGATTTTGGAGAAACAGCATTACCTGCCACGGCAAATGCTGAAAATCCACAAGGCATTCAATATGTTACAAGCGGCAAAAAATACGTTAGCCTTATCATCAGCAATGCTCATTGTTCAAACACAGCTGAAGATTCATTGTATGTGATGGAAACCCCGCATGCTGATTTTACAAGCACGGCACCACAATGCACAGGATTGCCAGTGGATTTTACCAACATTGGAGATTCTGTCAATGTCAGTTATGAATGGATCTTTGATGAAGGTTCAACACCACCTACCAGTACAGATCAACATCCTGCAGACATAATTTACGCTACTGCAGGTACAAAAGAAGTAATGTTGATACTGACCAACAACATCACAGACTGTACAGATACAATCATGCACAGCATTAACATTAACCAGACTCCGGACGTGAGTTTTACACACAATGCCCCCGTATGCGGAAATGCAGGTGTGAATTTCCAAAACAACGGAAGCACAGGAAGCAACTGGAGCTTCAGTTGGGATTTCGGTGAAAATGCCGTGCCTGGAAATTCATTTTCGGAAAATCCAACCGGCATTATGTACACAGCAGGCGGAACTAAAACAGTTACATTCGGCATCACTGACGGGACATGTTCAAATACCATTTCACAGGATATTGCCATACACGATTTCCCCGCTGTCGATGCCGGGCCGGACACAACCATTTGTGCCAACCGAAGTGTACAAATAGGAACCCCTGCAATCAGCGGATACTCCTATCAATGGTTTCCCACAAACACACTTGATAACGGTACAATTGCACAACCGGTAGCCAGCCCTGAAGCACAAATCACCAATTACATTGTGCTGGTAACCAATGATGCAACCGGATGTCAGGCTACTGATACCATTGAAGTAACCATGTTACCACCTGCTGTAGCAGACGCAGGCATAGATGTCGAAATATGTTATGGAGACAGCATCCAAATTGGAACAGCCCTGGTAGAGGGTCAGGCCTATTACTGGACACCTCAAAATGGCATGGCTGATGTCTATAAGCCAAACCCAATTGTCAAACCTGAAGAAACAACCACTTATACAGTGCATACAACGTATGAAGGTTGTGACACGGTAACGGATGACGTGGAAGTGATTGTACATCCTTTACCAGACATCAATGCCACAGGCCCGAACAGTGAAGATACCGTTGAAATTGCCATGGGAGAATCAACACCATTAGTTGCAACAGGCGGTGTACAATATGAATGGATACCTGCATTTTCACTGAACAATTCATGGATATACAATCCCGTTGCGACACCGGATGAATCAACACTTTATACCGTAACAGGAACCGATGTGTTCGGTTGTGTGAACAATGACGATGTGTATGTGCTTGTCAGGACACCCGGTTTTTATATTCCTTCTACATTTACACCAAACGGTGATGACAAAAATGATGTCTTCTACATTAGGTGTAAAGGCACAAAATATTTTGAATTGAATATTGTGAGCCGTAGCGGAGACCTTTTGTATCATTCATCAAATCCATACGAAGGATGGGATGGCACAATACAGGGAACCGGTAAAGAAGTTCCCTCAGGAGCCTACATTTACCATACAAAAGGTGAATTCAGCAACGGGGAAAAATTCAATGAATCGGGTATCGTTAATTTAATCAGATAAAACAATATTAATCAATAATAAATAAAAACATGAAAACAAATCAGAAAAATACACACGTTATGAAAAAAATACATTTAGTCATTCTCGGTTTGATCATCAGTTGGGCAGCATTTTCTCAGGATGTTAGACATTCTCAGCCTTTTTCTGTACCCCTCAAATTAAATCCTGCCCTCATGGGGTCAGATGATAACATCAATGTAAAACTCAATTACCGCTCTCAATGGGCAGGGATTGAAGACGGGTATTCAACCGCGGCTTTTACATTCATGTCTCCTGTGTACAGACAGGGTAACGGTAGCAAGCTGGATGTCGGTCTATATGTCATGGACGATATGGCCGGAGCGTTTAATCACATTGAAGGCATGCTGGCTGTAAATTACAAACTGCGCCTCAGTGAAAGCGGCCATTTTCTGAGTGCTTCCGTGTATGGAGGATTCAATCAAAAATTCCTCGATACTGATGGCCTTACCTTTGATGACCAGTATGAAGTCGGGAGTTTTGAAGCCACCAACCAAACCAGCGAAACCGTCATGCACGAATCCATTAATTACATTGATGCCGGTTTTGGTTTGATGTGGTTTTACCAGCCAAGGAAAGAAAGCAACATCAATGCTTTTGCAGGCATCTCAGCATTTCACGTCAATCAACCCAATGAAAGTTTTGCTGAAGAAACCGGAACCCTGTATGCTAAATACGCTTCCCAGGCAGGTATAAAAATCACACCTGAAGGCAGTAAACTCACCTTTACTCCAAACATCCTTGGGTCCACACAAAATGGAATCAATGAACTGGCTACAGGTGTTTATGCTGATTATGCCATCAACGAAACCTTTAAAGCAAGAATCGGGGCATGGTACAGGGCTCAAAACACTGTTGCTTTTGTGGTTGGGTTTGAATTTATTAAAATATATGTAGGATACAGTTATGACCTGCCAAATTCTGCGTTGAGCAACATGGTAAACAGTGCCAACACGCATGAAATCAGCTTGTCATATTATTTCAATACATCATCCGAAGAAAGTTATAAAATGTTTTAAAAAACCACATTCTTATGAATAAAATAAGATATTTAATACCCTTATTAGGCATTCTGTTATTGATTGCGCCGGTTAGAGCTCAGCTCAATATTCAGGATATTCTGACCGATCAAGAACTGGTTGAGCAGGTATTGCTTGGCACAGGTGTACAGGTATATAATATTACTTCTACAGGGGCTGCCAATGCTTTGGGCTCCTTCACAACAGTTCCGGCAACATTTCCTGAAATACCAATGGATGGTGGTGTCATTATGTCAACAGGTAATATCTTTGATGCTGTAGGCCCTAATAATAATGGTGGAACATCCACTAACCTTGGGCAACCGGGAGATCCTGATATTACAAACATTCTTGGTGGAACCGCCACAAACGATGCTGCTGTATTGGAATTTGATTTCAAGTCCCCGGCGGATACCGTAAGATTCAATTACATTTTTGCCTCTGAAGAATACAGGGAATATGTTTGCGAATTTAACGATGCATTTGCCTTTTTGCTCACCGGGCCAAACCCATCAGGCGGCAATTACACCAAATACAACATTGCCCTTGTCCCGGGAACAAGCACTGAAGTAGCCATTAAAACCGTGAACAATGGCGACTCAAATTCCACTTGCCCGGAAGAAAATTCAAATCAAGTTTACTATGTTGACAATGGCGATGGAAGCACACCCGGAGCAAATCCAAATGTGGAATACGATGGCTTGACGTCCGTTTTTACTGCTGAGGCCATTGTTGTGCCTTGTGCCGAATATCACATAAAACTTGTCATTGCTGATGCTGTGGACGCAGCATTTGATTCAGCGGTATTTCTCGAAGCCAATAGCTTTGGCGCCGATGTAGATACTTTGATTGCAGATTTCACACATGATGGCCCCGGATGTACAAATGATGATGTACAATTCCTGAATGCCGGCCCTACCGGCAGCGGTATAACTTGGGAATGGACCTTTGGAG
>JBNGDT010000127.1:0-927 GCA_049975305.1 Bacteroidales bacterium
AAAAATTAAATCAAAGCAAGATTGTTTTACATAACAACCTTGTGAAACTTGACAATTATCTTCTAACAGTCCTGTAATAATGGATAAATTGGAATGAATTACTTATTTTTGATATTTTTAATGTAAGGCATCGAAATATAATTTTACCATTTAAAATCTTTTTTATTATTATGGACTCATTAATAGCTCCGGGAATTATCTCTGACTACCGTGAAAAAACTTCCGGCATACCTGGTTTACTAAGGTAAAAAGGCATGAATGTAACATTTGCCCAATTAAAAACCGGAGATTATAAGATTAACAATGATTTAATTATAGAGCGAAAATCTGCAGATGATTTTATACAATCAATCGTATCAGGACGGCTATTTAATCAATGTGCAAAATTGACCAAAACCTGCTTTCTTCCTTATATTTTACTGGAAGGCAACCCGTATCAAACCTCACACCAGATAGACAGACGTGCAGTTAAAGGGGCTTTAATATCTGTTATAACCTCATGGCAAATACCAGTAATACATTCGGAAAATACGGAGGACAGTGCTGCGACATTATCTATATTAAGCAAGCAAATGCTCAAGCAAAATGATTTTTTAAAGAAAAATGGTTATAAACCCAGGACAATTAAGAATCAAAAACTTAAGTTTTTACAAGGATTACCTAAAGTAGGTTTAGTGATGGCAGTACGGTTATTAGATCATTTTGGAAGCATACAAAAAATAGTTGAAGCAGACGAAAAAACTTTAATGAAAGTTAAAGGAATTGGCAAAAATACCGCCAAAAAAATATATGATTTTGTAATAACGCAAGAACATCACGGGCGAGAAAACACGCATCACACTTAGCTCTGCGACATATTGCCAGGCATATATTGAACTTAACTTCTTACGATCTGGTCAAAAACATTAAGATTGAGGTACAATAACC
>JBNGDT010000127.1:937-7619 GCA_049975305.1 Bacteroidales bacterium
AGATGTATAGACATCAGGTAAAAATGATCTTGGAGTTTTCACCGCCACTTATTTCGTAAAATTCACCAACCGTAAGTACCCCTGAAACATCCTCCCAGAGGTCTTCTTTAGTCAGTTTAAACATGTCCATAGCAAGTTTACAAGCGTACACTTCACCGCCGCCTGCGATAATCATTTCCAGAAATTCATCCACAGGCGGTATGTCTATCTTTTCCATTTGTTTGCGCATCATGGAAGACGCCCCTGCTTTCACGCCGGGCAATAGACCCAGCAGGGTTGGAAAGGGAAGCCCTCCAGGCATGCGCATGGCAGGATTGCCTACGGTTGCCGTATGGAGCTTATTCATTCGCTTTTTGGTGATAGCATCAAGGCCGAAAAAAGTAAAAAACATTTTGGCCTCCATGCCTTCCATCACAGCACCATTGGCCAATACAAGCGAAGCATACACATCTTCTATAGCTCCTTTGGCGTAAATGATGCTGACCTTTTTTAGTGCATTGTCTTTTGAGTTCATATTCATAACTAATAATATTTAGATTAAACACATGAGGTCGGCTTTGGAATACCGGCCAATTTCGATGCTTTTTTCAGCGGGTCGCCGGGGAAAAGTTTATAAAAGCCTTTAATATCTACAATCCCGGAATTTTTGATTTTCCGGATGGTGAGTTGCTTTCCGGCTTCATGCTTTTCCTTCAGGTATTTGATGGCAGCCATGTGGTCATCGGTTAGTTCAATATTTTCTTCTTTGGCTAGTTCCCTGTCAACATCTTCGGACCAGTTTGCTATGTTTTTGAGGTATCCTTATTCAGTTAATTCGATGTTTTTTCCTGCAATTGTTTTTTCCATAATTTGTTATCTTTTTTGATTCATATTATTCATAAATTGCAACAGGAAGCCTGTTGCTTTCTTCATTTCTTTTTTGTTTGAACCGAACATGAGTTTCAATGGTGATGCCGGCTTGATATCCTGTTTGCTGGTTTCTGCCAAAGCACCAAGCATTTTATCAGTTTGTTCCAGTATTTCCCTGTCGGTGATATTTTTACCTATTGAAGCTAGCAAATCGCCATTTTCCCCGATTTTGCGTATGCTTTCGGGATCGGCTTTTTCCAATATTTTAGTCAGGCTTTGTAAAAGTGCTACAGAAACTTCAAACAATCCCCGTTCATTGAGTTTCTGAAGGTGTTTTTGAGAAATCAATAATAGCTTCGGTTGCAAGTGGGGAGACATCCTGAAGCAAATCAGTAATGATCTCCATGGTATTTAACAGTTGGGTGAAGGTGTCAATGTTGCGAAGGAATTTGATCACCAATTTTTTAACCTCATCCGGGTTAATTTCTACATGCTGTTTATCTAATTCGTCAACAGCAGTGTCATATATGTCCTTACCAACAATCGACAGATCGCTCACCATATCATCGATAGCCATGCTGCGTGACCTTTGTTCACTGATGTAACTCAGGACTTCGTCCATTTTGCTGTTCAGTTCATTTATTTGTGTCTGCGTTGAGTCATTCACAACTGTGTATTTTACTGTTGTGTATTTTACTGTTATGTCATCAGAACTGACCACTTTTTTACCGGCCATACTTATAAGAGGCTCTACTGACAATTCCTTTCCTTTAAGCAAGATATGCCAATACATCCAGCGGAACATTACCTTGCTGTAGTGGTTGATCTTTGTGTTTTTCAGTAAGCCAAAGGGGCCAATCCCCGGCAACGGGAATGTCCCCGGGAGCGGTTCTGTATCGTAATTGAAATCAATCAGTGCACCTTTGCCATAACCGGTTTCAATGTAGCAGTTGGTATGTCCGTCAAATTTTGCTGTCATAGGCCTGCCTTCGATGTTGTTTATGAGGTTCTCAAAAAGAATATCAGATGCAAAATGTGCTACCGAACCTGCTTTTGATGTAGGAAGGTTGGCTGCATCGCCAAGCACAAAAACAGTATCCTACTTTTCAGATTTGAGTGTGTGGTTGTCAGTTGGTACAAAGCCCATGTCATCGCCCATCTTGCTATTTTCAATGATTTTGCTTCCCTTATTTACCGGTACAATGGTAAGGATATCGAAGTCCACTGTACGCTCATCGTAGGAAACCAATTGTTTCTTTTCATTGTCTATGCGTTCGGTGTAAAAATCCGTTACCACTTTAATGTTTTTCTCCTCCAGCAATTCGCCAAGCATTTTGGATGCTATTGGCCAGGTAAAGGCTCCTGACATCAGTGTAACATAGGTAATGTCCACTTTGTTACGAATGCCCTTTTCTGTAAAATAAGGTTCAGCAAGAAAAACAAATTCAAGTGGAGCTACCGGGCATTTGTATGGCAATTCCGGAATAGGAACAATCAGTTTGCCACCTTCCCAAGTGCGAAACTTTTTGTTGAGTGCTATGGCACCCTCGATGCTGTAAAAATCAAAAATATCCTTGTAGTACAATTCCCCTTCAGTCCGGGCGTTTCTTCCGGCCTGAGTTCTGTGCCAGTGGCCACAATCAGATAGTCGTAATTAAGCGTCTGGCCGTTTTTCATCAGCACACAATTTATATCCGGATTTACTTTTTCGGCCTCAACATAAATCATTTCCACACCTGCCGGAATGAACTGACTTTTGGATTTGATCACATCATCCGGTTTGTATATTTCAAACGGAATGAATAAAAAACCTGGCTGATAATAATGAGTACGGTCCTTATCAAGGATAGTGATCTTCCAATTTTCCGATGATAATGCTTTTCGCAGCTTATTTGCCATAATGGTACCAGCTGTTCCGTCGCCTAATATGAGAATTCTCTTCATAATTTTTCATAATTTTTCTTATCATGTTAACAATAATACAGTAAACTATACACGATTGTTGATGTTAATGTTATGACACATATCATAAAATGATAAATATCATATGGCTAAGCTGCAAAAAAATACAAACTGTTAGTGTGAGAACTGCAAGTTGAGAGTTGTCTTTTTCAATCATCTGTCTCATGATCAAATAACAGATATCTGTAACATTCGAAAGGAATATCATTATGATGCCTCAGAAAGCATTATCGTGCAGGGAGAAAAAGTTGATAAATTCATTTATTTCAAAGATGGACTTGTTAAATTGTATCAGGATAATGAAATCGGAGCAGATCAGATCATAAATTTTGCAAGTCCATTGGATTTCATAAGTATAAGCGAGTTTTCTACCGGTGAATATCAGTACAGTGTCTCTGCCCTTGTGCCGTCTATTGTATGCATTATTGAAATGGATATGATAAAAAGCTTTGCCACCACGAATCCGGCTTTTACCATTGACCTTATGGAAAAACTCAGCCTCACAACGGATAAAATTCTGCATGAAAAGCTGGAGTTGAAACGTTTGAATCTCAGGGGAAAACTGGCAATGGTATTGCACATGTTTTCGACGGATATATTTTCATCTGCGGTGTTTGAACTGCCTGTAACACGAAAGGAAATTGCTGAGTATGCAGGTGTCAGCACAGAGAATATTATCCGTGGACTCAGTGAATTTCGAAAAGACAAACTCATACGTATCAGTGGGAAAGAGATTGAAATACTCGAACCCGAACGACTAAAACGCATTGCCAACTACGGTTAATGCTTCCTGAAAACATTTCACTAAACAACCACCGGGATACAACTCAACTAAAATCCATAGCAAAATCAGTGAAATTAAGCTGTGAATTACTAAATTGCGCCAAAACAGAATATAAATCTTCAACTTTTATTTTTATTTTACTATCTTGCCTGTATTTGGTACACAGTAGTGTGGATGTGTAAATTTTACCGTTTTTGCTTTTTACCTTGTTGCTTTGTATATACCTGCCACAATGATAATTAATAACAGTTTCTACATAAACAACTCTCATATAACTCTTTTTAAATGTAAAGTTATCTATTTTGAAATTCCCCTATTTTTTCCAGGGGCGGGTACTATTTAATAAATTAATATATAAACATATAGTTGTTAAAATAGTTATGGTAGCTACATTTGTTAAAATATCAGGCTTCTGCCTTATATACAGGAATTTAGATGAGTAATCTCCGTTAAAAATATAGGGATGGTAGCATATAGGCCATTTAGTTATCATCCGGGATTATCACTTAACTACTTACCAGTAGTTAAAAAACAACTGGAAAGGTATTACAGTTAAAAATCAATTTTCAGTTTTGCCATTACCGCAAAGGGGTAGATATGGATATCGGGGATATCGGGGATATCGGGATTATTGAGGTGTGATAAACGCCAGACAGCGTCAATGCGCAGTATTTTTAAAATGTTGCTGATGCCTGCATTTACTTCCACGTACGGCAACTCTCTTGAATCATCAAATGTTCTGAAATCATGAGTGTGGGGTGGAAAAACAATCACCTCCTTGTTGTCTTCATTTATTTGCCCGTATGTAGTTTTAAACCCGATGTGTTCACGCCACTCCAGTTTGCGTATGAGGGGAATGTGGCTCAGGAAAAACCCTTCAAACCGGTGTTCGGCATAAATTGACATGTAGGTATCAGAAACAAACTCATAAAAGTTCATCAGGTTGAATGTATAATCGTAATAAGCAAAGGATTGATTGCCTTTATGCACAAAAAGAAAGGGGAAAGGCGTTGTCCCGAACACTTTTCCGCCTTCAAGGGCATAGTGCAGTACACCAACTGGATACAACTGTATTTTATGCTTATAATTTAAACTAACCGAAAGGTATTCATATTGATTTGAAAAGTAATTACTGGGGGCGTATCCCAGATTCAAATTGATAACAGGTTTCTTGGTACCGAGGGATATACGGTTGAATTTTCCCCGCACAAATTTTTCACCGGGAGCCAGGTGAAGACCGATGTTGAATTTTGTAGATTGCAGTTGTTCTTTGGTTTGATAAACAGGGGAATTGTCCGGAGCATTTGCGGGCTGTATTTGAAAATCATGGTTGGGACGCGCCAAAATAGTGTTTGTTTCCATGCCGGCAAACAAGCTGATGCCTTCGATAAACTCATGTTCATAATGTATGTCCCATGTGGTTGTACGGTACATGTTAATATCACCGGGACGACGCAATAAAGTTCCCAACACATTATCTGTACGCAGCGCATTTAGCTGGTCTCCCATTTGAAGATAATCGTGAGCAGCATAAAAATGAATAGCCCGCCGGGGCAAAACATCAAACATATAGGTAAATCCGCCTCCGTATTTCCACTCTTTATCCCCAAATCCGTATGCCCCGAAACCTTCGAGTTTGAGTTTAGGTGAGAAATCCTGGTTGGTTTTAAAACCTAGGCGTAATCGTGTGCCTTCAACAGGATTAGTTGAAATGTAAGAATATATCGGCCCGAAATCAATCGGACCAACTGCGTAATACCCCGAAACAATGGTTGTTAATATTGTCTCCCATCGCTTAAATGCCTTTACCGTTTTGATGGTATCAACCATGTCGTAAATTTCAGCTTCACGTTTCGATAGTTTTTTAGGACGTTTTTCTTCCCAGAATGCTTTGTTGGTAGTTACTACACTGTCAGTGTATATAAGGTTGGAAGGATATGATTTTTCAAACACAGATTTATCCACTTTCTCGTTAATTTTATGATTGGAATAATAGCTGGTTTTTCTGCCAAAGAAACCTTCTCTGGTATCCACAAGGTTAAAATCCACAAAAATTCTGTCTTTTTTTATCAACCAGATACTGTCTTCAATTTGCACATAATGTTTTTCTGCCACCAGTGAATCTACAAAATTAATGTTTGCAGTTTCGCTCAGGCTGACTTCAAACCCTTTCACTGCAAATGTGGTATCGTTGATATAGACATAGCCTTCTATGGTTGGTTCATGCTTGCGTTTGGGTTTAAATTCCAGCCGGTAACACCAGCGATTATCATGGTAACTGGTATCGGTGAGTTGGTAATCATAATAAGCTTTTCCCATATTGCCGAGGGGAGAAATAAAGCCTTTTCCCAACACGGTGATAACATTTTCATAAATATCAACATCCTGATATATGTCGCCGGTAAAGCGTTTCAGGCTTTCATTGTTGATCCCTGAAATTTTATTGGCCTTTACAATTTCCAGTTCTTTTTGGGGTTGTTTTCTGTAATAAATGCTGGAAAAACTTTCTGAAATGAAAAAAGGAATGAAACTTTTATTGCTTACATCGGCGGTGTCAACGTAATCTTTCAGAAATTCAAAAGATTGGGTTAATTTATTTGAGCCAAAGTCTCTGCTAATGTTGTTCAAGTCAAATTCAAGCTTATTATAAACATCGTAAGAATAATAATCCAGACTTTTGGGTTTGTTGATTTTTTTGCGTTCATGGATAAGGTTCAGTAGAATATCTTCGGGGTTTTTTCCAGGCATTACCACTACTTCGCCCAATTGTATTCCTACCATTTTCATATTGATATCGAAGTGCTGTTTTTGCCCTTTTTTCACAGCCAGTTTTTCTGTTTTATATCCCAGGTAGCTTACAATAAGTGTGTCTCCATGAAGGCTGACATTAAGTGAGAAATTTCCGTCAATATCTGTGATGGTACCGTATTTTGTTCCTTTCATGCTGATATTGACAAAAGGCAGAGGTTCTCCACTTTCAGCATCTTTTACATTGCCTGTGATTATTGTGTTTTGGCTGTATCCTTTAAAGATTGCAGCACATAACAAAAGGGCTATATGGAAAATGTGTTTAGCCATGAGTCACAC
>JBNGDT010000128.1:0-7601 GCA_049975305.1 Bacteroidales bacterium
GTGCGGGTGCCCACAAAATCATTAATGGCACGAGAAAATATCATGATGGCTAATGGTTCATAATGGGACGAGATTTTCACTATGGCCTTTCTGATATTCTAGTCATCCCTGCCTGTAGCAGGCAGGAGCCTTTTTTCGTAGTGGGTCAAAGCATTTTCAGGGATTGGAAATAGCGGGAATTCCAACTGAACAGTTCTAATACACCATAAATTATAATAACAATAAGTATTATGCCGAATGATTAGCATGTTAAGAAAATTTCATTTTTCTGTTACATGCTAACATTTCGGTGTCGGGATTCCGGCAGGAAATGCTTTGGGCAACCCACAGAAAATATGGGTTTGGCGGTGATCCCGTCATTCGCCAGGACAGGCAATGAACTCGAACATTATGAAGCAGACATTTACTTTATGGACGAACACGATTTAGTGGCACTAAGAAAACGCCACTAATAAATAACAGTTGTTTTCTTATGTCCCCTATTTTGAGGCTGAAAAATCAATTTTTTGCTGGGTATCCGTTAACCGGAAGCTTCGGCGGTGATGCGGTGAAATACCATTTTCTTCAATCCCACGGCGATGTAATTTAGTAGGGTATCCTTTGTTGTGATCCCATGCATACACCGGAAATTCCCGGTGTAATTTTACCATGTAATCATCTCGGTACGTTTTGGCTAAAATACTTGCTGCTGCGATGCTTGCTATTATACCATCACCACCAACAATGCACCGGTAAGGTTTATCCCGCCAGGGTTTAAATTTGTTTCCATCCACCAGAATGGCTTCGGGCACTAGTTTTAATTTACTGAGGGCAAGGTGCATGGCTTTAATGGAGGCATGCAGGATATTAATTTTATCAATTTCGAATGGAGGGACAAAGGCCACTGCCCATGCCAGGGCTTTTGATTCAATATCATCACGCAACAATAGCCGTTTTGTTTGATTGAGTTTTTTTGAATCATTCAGGATATCGTTGGTATAATCGTCAGGAAGTATCACAGCAGCGGCAAATACCGGCCCGGCCAGACAACCGCGTCCTGCTTCATCGCATCCGGCAGTTAATTTGCCATCAAATAGATTGTCATTGTTCAAAGTCATGCGTTTATCCTTAATGACTATACTGAATTTACTACATTAACAATGCTTTAACTAATTAGTATCAACCTCATCGCAAAGACGGAGCTCCGTCTTTCGCCGGGCAAGGTTACAAAGTTATAAAATTTAACGGACTATCAGGATAGCACGAATGCACGATGGCATGACATGTAAAGTGATAGCCCTGTAGTTATTTATGTGTTCCGAATTGCGGGTTGCGTTTTATCGTTTTTTTACAATTTCTTAGCGTCTCTGTGGTAAAAGTCGGTAACAGCCATGACTAGTGTCAAGTCAGGCATTTTTCAATGGATGTCCAGAATTTTTCAGCGGTTTTATCCCAACTGAATTTTTTTCG
Source organism: Bacteroidales bacterium (assembly GCA_049975305.1). Classification (GTDB taxonomy): domain Bacteria; phylum Bacteroidota; class Bacteroidia; order Bacteroidales; family ML635J-15; genus JAQIBY01. The sequence goes on from JBNGDT010000128.1 coordinate 1,450, forward strand.
TTGTTCACGGCCACGTTTTACCAGGTCATGGCACAAATTATCATCATCAGCGATTTTCTGCATGGCTGATGCTATTTCCACTGTATTTTCAGGATCGACCATCAGGGCAGCATTTCCGACCACTTCAGGTAAGGCAGTACGATTACTACATATTATGGGAATTTCAGCATTCATGGCTTCAAGCACGGGTATCCCAAATCCTTCGAAAAAAGGCACAAAAATTAGCGCATGTGCAGCACTCATTACCCCACTGAGCTTTTCAACCCCCATTCTTCCTGTGAAAATCACATTGTTTTTATGTTGCATATAATGCAATGTTTTCCTGATTTGGGTTGTTTGGGGCATAGTATCTCCCACAATCACCAGTTTAAAATGTTTGTTGTCTTCTTTTTTAAATGCATCAAAAGCCTTAAGCAGGCCAGGCACATTTTTCCTGGGATTTAATGCGCCGACAAAAATAAAATACGGGTCACCATTTGATATTTCATTCCGTACGGAAGCCACTTTTCCGGGACTGGCCGGCTGATATAAACTGTTGGCTCCATTGTAATACACATCAATTTTATCCGTATTGATGTGATAAACAGAAGCTATATCCTGCTTTGAATATTCTGATACAGTGCCCACACGGCAGGCCTTTTTTGCTGCCCTGGGAAAATGCCACCGGTAAAATTTCCGCACCATCCACGGAAGTTGTTCAGGGTGATGTTCAAAATTGATGTCATGAATAACTGGTAACGAAGGCACATTTGAACGCAAGGATAAAAATCCATCGGGACTGACAAACAAATCGGCTTTATACTTTTTTAGCACGCGGGGGATAACATGTTCAAGCCAGAACCACCACAGCACAGGGTGTCTAGCCGGAGGTCCTGCTACAACAGGAATAATATTATCAGCGAAAATAAAATCATCATCGTATTTTCTATCAAAAATAAAAATAAACTCATGCCCGAGATGTGCGGACACAATTCTTTTCAGGCTTTCATAGGAAAACCACCCGATGCCTTCGAGTTTGTCTTTTAGGAGCAATCTTGTGTTAACAGCAATACGCATAAGTTTAAGGAGCCTTTTATTAAATCAATCCTATGTGTTCAATCCTGTCAATGTCTTTTTTGGTATCTATAGACAAGGCTTCGTACTCCGTTAGTTCCACGCGGATTTTATACCCGTTTTCAATCCAGCGCAATTGTTCTAAAGACTCAGCAATTTCAAGCGGGGTACGTTCCAAGGCTGCAATGTCTTTCAGTACTTTATAGCGGTATGCATACAATCCGATATGCTTATAAAACTGGTGTTGAGAAATCCATTTTTGCTGATGTTTGCCCCGGATAAAAGGTATGGTTGAACGGGAAAAATAAATGGCCTCTTTTTTCTGATTTATAATAAGTTTTGGTTTGTTCGGATTGAAAATATCAGCCTGATTGATGATGGGTTTTGCCAATGTTGCAATCTGTGTACGTTTAAACCGGAACGGCTTTTTGATCTGTGCAAATTGTTCAGGTTGCACAAAAGGTTCATCGCCCTGCACATTGACAATCACATCAAACGCTTTGTTTTCAATATCCCGGATTTTTTCAATGGCTTCAGCGCACCTGTCTGTACCGCTTTTATGACGCCGCGATGTCATGATATATTTACCACCAAATGCCTCCACTTTTTGTGCAATGCGCATATCATCAGTAGCTACATACACCGTTTCAAACGATTTTGAAGCTTGTTCAAACACCCACTGAATCATGATTTTCCCCTTGATATCAGCCAGCGGCTTACCAGGAAAACGGGTTGATCCATAACGTGCAGGTATGATAGCAATAAAATTCATAAGTAAAATTTGCTACGAATTTAAACAATTTTTCCTATTTTCATGCTTTTAAAAGCAGGTTTAAAAAGTATATCCCTGAGATAACATGAAAACAAACATTTACAATGGAAAAAAGACGAATAGCGCTGGCTGCTGATCATGCCGGATATGAAATTAAAGAAATCATTAAACACTATTTGCATCAGGCAGGATATGATGTAAAAGATTTTGGGACTTATTCAGATGAAAGTACTGATTATCCGGATTACGCACACCCTTTGGCTGAAAGTATAGAATCTGGCGAATGTAACCTCGGATTTACATTTTGTGGCAGCGGTAATGGCATTAACATGACAGTCAACAAACACCAGGGAATACGCTCTGCACTGTGCTGGAATGAGGAAATTGCAGCTCTTGCCCGTCAGCACAACGATGCCAATGTATGTTCTATACCTGCACGCTTTGTTTCAGCAGAAATAGCCCTTAACATAGCCAAAACTTTCATCAGTAGCGAATTTGAAGGAGGCAGACACAAGCGAAGGGTAAGTAAAATCAGCTGGGGTTCTTAATTTTATTGGGTTCTTTGTGTTATTTCTTACCAAGTAGTAGGTACGCAATATCTTTTAATATTTTGGTCTTTTGTTATGATGATCATATTATTATGCATGCCTTGGGCAATTAATACCCTATCAAAAGGGTCTCTGTGGATAAAATCTAATGTTGATACAATAAGTGCATGGTCTGTTGTTATTGGAAGTATTTCAAAACCATTGTCTTCAATTAAAGAAAGCAGGTGTTTAAATCCTTTAGAAAATTTTAATTTTCCAAGACTAGTTTTTATCCCCATTTAAAAACCAAATTAATGCATGTGTATCAATAAGTAAATCCATTACATATAATCTTTAAAATCATCAAGAGGTTCATCAAAATCGGGTGACATATAAATCTCACCATCAGCACACCCGAATATTGGTTGTTTCTTTTTGATTATGTTTGTTTCTCTTCTTTTTCATCCCTTATCTTTTCCAACACTTTCTCCTCGATATCCTTTGCCAGCGGCATGTATTTGTAAAATTCCATGGAATAATTGGCACGTCCACTGGACACATTCCGCAACACAGAAGCGTATCCAAACATCTCCGCCAGGGGCACCAGTCCGTTCAGTTTTTGAGAGCCTTTCCGAAAACGCCGCATGGATTCAATTTTACCACGCCGCCGGTTTATGTTACCGACAATGTCACCGATGTATTCATCCGGCGTGTTAATTTCAATTTTCATCACCGGCTCCATGAGTATAAGCCTGGCTTTATTGAACCCCTGCTTAAAACAAATGAAAGCACAGGTTTGAAACGCAAAATCCGAAGAATCCACAGGGTGAAATTTTCCATCAAGCAAGGTGACGCGGACATTCTCTATGGGGAACCCGGCCATAATACCTTTGGCCATGGTTTCCTGAATCCCTTTATCCACGGAAGGGATAAATTCTGCAGGAATCCGCCCTCCTTTAATTCTGTCAACAAATTTAAACCCCTCATCTTTATACGGTTCACTGCGGAGTAAGGTTTGTGCAAACTGCCCCTTACCACCTGATTGTTTGACATACCTGTATTCCACTTCTGTTTCCTCGGTAGTGGCTACACGGTATGAAACTGAGGGCTCACCTACTTCCACATCAACGTTAAATTCATCCTGCAAGCGCGATACAATGATTTCCAAATGAAGTTCTCCCATGCCGGCAATGACATTTTCTTCGGTTTCATCATCAACATAGACGTTAAATGACGGAACTTCATTTTGAAGTTTCACGAGTGCTTCACCCAGTTTACTTTGTTCTTTCCGCGTGCAGGGGCTGATTTTCATTTCAATAACCGGAGGCGGCACTGTGATGTTTTCGAGGTAAATCGGGTTATTGGCATCACAAAGGGTATCCCCGGTTTTTGTGTGTTTCATTCCAATTAGGGCAACAATTTCACCGGGGCCTGCACTTTTCACTTCTTCCCTTTCTTTTGCCCGAATCTTCATCAACCGGCCTATTCTTTCTTTTTTGCCTTTAGTGCTGTTGTATATTTCAGCTCCGCTGTGTATTACGCCTGTATAAATACGCACAAAAGTTTGCTGGCCTACATAAGGATCAATGACAAGTTTAAAAGCCAAGGCTGAAACGGGTTCATTTTTTGATGGCAAGCGTGGGTGGGTCTTTGTTTCATCGTCCACATCCTCACCAATAACAGCACCGACATCGCCGGGAGAAGGCAAATAATCCACAATGGCATCCAACAACAGTTGAATGCCTTTGTTTTTATAAGCAGCTCCGCAAAAAACCGGTGTTATCATCAATTTGAGGCTGGCTTCCCTGGCTGCCTGTTTTAGCAGGGGGACAGGAATCTCTTTGTCTTCAAGGTACAATTCCATTATTTCCTCATTGACATCACTTAAGCGTTCAATCAGTTCTGAGCGCACTTTTTCGTATTGTGATTGAAACGATTCAGGGATGGGGATCTCTATTCGTTGTTTTTCCTCAAATTCGTATGCTTTGCCTTCAATCACATCAATCATGCCATTAAAATCTTCTTCTGCTCCCATGGGCACCTGAAAAGCAGTGGCATGAGCATCGAGGTACTCATTCATTTGCTCAACGACTTCAAAGAATTCCGCACCCGTGCGGTCCATTTTGTTGACAAACGCAATGCGCGGTGCCCTTATACCTGTCTGCCTGGTACCATACTGTTTCACTTTGGGGTTCCACACCTTCAACCGAGCAAAAAACAGCCACCATGCCATCAATGACACGCAGGGAGCGTTCCACTTCAATGGTAAAATCCACATGGCCCGGGGTATCAATGATGTTGATTTGATGGTTATTCCAACTGGCTGTAATGGCTGCAGAAGCAATGGTAATGCCTCGCTCCTGCTCCTGTTTCATAAAATCCATGGTTGCTTTGCCGTCATGGGTTTCCCCCAATTTTCGATTCATGCCTGTAAGGAACAATATACGTTCGGTGACGGTTGTTTTTCCGGCATCAATATGTGCAGCGATGCCAATGTTTCTGAGTTTTGATAACATAATGTGTTTTGCCATTAAAAATTGAGGTGCAAAGCTAACGAACAAATCATCACAACATGAATGTTTTTTTGATAATTTATTTAACCGTAAATCCGCAGGTTGAAAGATATACCTATCGTAAAAATGGTCCAAACATTTAGCTATTTGTGGATTTGGTTTTTATTGAGCCAAAGTAGTAGCGGAGGCCGAGGGAGACCGGTAAATCTATGAATATTTTTTTGGAATATTCCAGATCATTTTTTTCATGTTCCGGCAAAAAAGCCATTTGCAGGCCAGGTGTTAACAGGATGCTGATTTGTCCATTGAGCTTAACCTCATTTTTGAATTTTATACCGGCCAGCCATTGTCCCGGAGCGTTGTCATCAGTTGAATTGATTACACACAATGAACCAAACAGGACACCAGGCGTAAATCTGTACTTTGATTTTGTAATCAACGAATATCCGGTTTCGATGCCATACCTGAACAAAATGTAATGATTGACATCTACAGTATACCAGTGCACCTCCGCAGGGTAATAATTGAGCCCCAAAAAAACTGAAGCATAATAGTTTTTAAAATGGATATTCTGTGAATAATCAATCGAAAATGGTGTGCCTGAACCAACAAAATATGAAGCAAAAGGATACATTAATTGAGAGGTTGGAAAAGACATGCCCAGCCCATAGTCTATATAATTATATAAACCTGTTCCACAACTAATTTCTGATGAATATTTAACTTGCCCCTCGCTATAGAAATTGACAGAGAAAATGATAATGATAATAAGCAAATATTTTCTCATAACTTATTGTTTAATAATTTTTTGTATATTGTTTTGATTATTCAGATTTATGCTGATAAAATACATGGATAGTGTCATGTCAAGCCTAATCTGACACCCCAAGTTTTGTTCTTTTTCGTTTTTTATTCATAAAAAAAAGACTCACGTAGCTATGGCTATGCTTACTTTTTTTTTTTGAAAAAATCAAAAAAACCTGTCCGGCGTAACGAAGTGAAGACGGATAACTTTAACTTAACCATCATCTTAGGCTTAACATCACACTGGTTGATATTTGCTTACATCAAAACGAAACAGGTATTTTCCGGGAAAAACATTTTTTCTATTGTGATAGGCTATTACCTGACCTTGCGCATTTAGTAGTTTAAAATGCAAATCCTGTTTGTTTTCAAGTAAAACGCTTAAATTCAGTTTTTCTTTTACCGGATTGGGGTAACAATGCCATTTGCTTTCTTCATTATCATCTTCTGATTTATCATTATGGGTATAAATTGGTACGGATT
>JBNGDT010000129.1:0-7599 GCA_049975305.1 Bacteroidales bacterium
GGCTTCTGCCTTATATACAGGATTATAGATGAGTAATCTCCGTTTTAACGGTTAAAATTAACAAATTAGCCGGCAAAAAAAGGCCACTCCAACATGAAGCAGCCTCCGAAAAAATTTCTATATCGTTTATTCTCCCGTAACTATGGTTTCATAGGTTACAACGATACCAAGGACATTTGTTGTTTTCAGGTCCACAGTTGAAATCTTTTTAATACCACCGTTTTGAGCAGCTTTCTGGATGCTGGCATCCTGATCAAAAAACAACACACCGAAGTACCCTGTGGCTGTTGATGTTCCCACTTTTGAACCAACGGGATTACTTGTGGCATTTACAGGCATTGTCAATGAACATGAGGTGAACAATGCGCCCATTACTAAGGTTAAAGCAATCAATTTAATCTTTTTCATAATTATTTGTTTTGGTTTGAGGGTGCAAATATATATGTTTTTATTTAAAAGCTCAAGTTCACACTGCCCATAAAATGTATGCCTGCCTGTGGAAAATAATATGCCCATGATTTCTCATGCCCAAACTCATACCACACTCCACCGTATGCATTGTTGATATACTGTACATTCATCACATTATTCACCTGGAGTTTTAAGTCTATTTCAGGGATGAGTTTTGTATTTATGTTATACGACAGTTCTATATCATTAATAAAATAGGGATCAATGCTTCGCTGGTCACTTTGAAGGTTATCAAAATATTGTTTCCCCACATATTTGCTGTTCAGGCTTACATCAAAACCATCAAACACATGAAAACGCAATGCACTTGCCCCGACGATTGATGGGGAAAAAGCAATTGCCGTTTCATCCACAGACCTGGGTTCATAATTGGACACAATATCCCCATCCTGAACAGTAGTGTACCATGCCCAAAAAGTAAAGTTATTGATCACATTTTTGGACAAAGTCAGATTTGCATTCCAATCCAGCCGATCACTGATTTTTACTCCTGCCATCAATTCGATGCCGGCACGGTACGAATCATCAACGTTTGTCATGATATCGTATCCCACCGCACTTTTTTCTCCGGTCGGTACCAATTGATCTTCATAAACCATGTAATAAACATTTATGCCTGCTGTCAAATTGTTTGCATTGTATTGATACCCCAATTCATAATCATACAAAGTTTCGGGTTCAGGCGTTTTGGTCGGATCACCGGTGGCATCTTTAAAATGCGTACGTGTGGGTTCGCGATGTCCTATGGCAAAAGAAGCATAAGTATTCATACGTTCATTCACATTATAATACAGCCCTGCCTTGGGGTTGAAAAAATCATAAGTGTGCTTCTGATCCAAAATTTTTTTGCTTCCATCAGGCATCAGGTCATAATCCACACCTTCCATGGTATAATAGATATGGCGATATTGCACATCGCCGAACGCACTGAGTTTTTCAGTCAAATCATAATTAACTTTGGCATATAGGTTACCATCGGTTTTTACACTTGAATTATCATAAAATTTATGCCCTTTTTCAGAAATTGATGCATAACGCATCCAGATGACACGTCCAAAGTGATCGCCATCGTATCTGTTCCAACCGCCTCCGAAAGAGGCATCCAAACGGCCTCTGTCGTAATTCAGTGAAAACAAGCCCCCATAAAAATCATTGCCCATCATCATGCGTCTGATTACATCTGATTGGCTGATTGTAGAATCTCCAATTTCAACATCAGGCAGCCCGTAATACCCCAGGCTGACATCGTTTGGATCCCAGGCGGTCATTGGGTCCTGATACTGTTCATAATATCCATCACCCCGTGTGTAATAAGCAGAAACATTGGCATTCAGGTGCTGATTGAACAAATGTGTGTAATGCAAGTGGTAATGGTTTTGGACGTAATTGTCGGTTTGTCCGTCATAATAATCAATGTTGCCACTTTCATCAATGTACTTCCCGGCAGGATTGAACGTCCGGTTGGTTTCAAGGGCATCCCCGGGTGTCCCCCACCAACTGATACCGGTTCTTTCATTTCCATGGATAATACTGGCTTTTATTAGGTCATTTTCAGAACGGAAAGCTGCCGTTAAATGAAACGACTCATGATCAACAAAAGCCCTGTCGATGTAACCATCTGACAATACTTTGCTGTACCGGGCATCCAGCGTGAAATGCTCATTCAATAGCCCTGTACCAGCCATAACACTGGTTTTTCGGGTATTATACGATCCGGCAACAACATCAAGCGAAGCATAGGGATCAGGCCGGGCGCCTTTTGTCTGAAAATTTAATGTTGCACCAAACGCACCGGCACCGTGAGTGGATGTCCCTACACCTCGCTGGATTTGCACAGATTTCACCGAATTGATAAAATCCGGCATGTTTACCCAAAATGTTCCCTGGGATTCTGCATCGTTGTATGGTATCCCGTCAATGGTAACGTTGATGCGTGTCGGGTCGCTGCCACGAATACGAAACCCGGTATAGCCAATGCCTGTACCACTTTCAGACGTAGCAACTACAGAAGGAGTAAGCTGAATCAGGTAAGGCACATCCTGCACCATTTTACGTCTGTTGATTTCCTCATTGTCCATGGTTTCATGTGAAGTGGGTGTGCTTTGAGATGCCCTTGTTGCCTGCACAATAACATCTTCGGTTACAAACACAGTGGGCTCCATCTGTATTTTGAGTTTAACCCGAGATTCCTCAAGTTTTACTTGCTTCTCAACAGGTTTATAACCAAGGAAACTGAATTTTAAAACATACTCACCAGGTTTAAGTTTCAAACTAAACTCCCCATCCGCATTGGTTACCGTTCCGGTAAAGGAGTTTTTTACACTGACACTTACCCCGGTCAGGGGATTCTGATCTTCACCGGTTACGATTCCGGTGAGATTCTGAGCTACAGTCATCATGCCGACTGCAAAAAATACTACCACAAAAAGAAATACTCGTTTCATAATCAAAAATTTAAAAGTTCAACAAATATTTCTTAATGGATAATGTCCTAAATTACGTGAGATAATTGAACTCTTTTCCCTTCGCCGGCATTACCCGGATCAGGTTCAAAGGGTGTGATCTCAGCCTTTAAGGCACCCCATTAAGATATTACCTTACAAAAGTAATAAATATTTTTAATACCTCCAAACAGAAAATAAAAAGATGAATCTCAACATAAATGATTAAATTACCATGACAAAATTATTTCAGGTAAATGAAGGAATTGTAAATTTATATCGCTATGAAATTAATTTTTCATTACTTTTGATATTTGATATCAAACACGTTAAAGAATATTTGTTATGAACTTATTAAACAAACTTCTATTTATCATACTTGCAATGGCAGTTAGTGCCGTAGCATGGAGCCAGCAACAAATAGAATTGAATTTTGATCTGGACCAGCCCGATAATCAGTTAAGACTGGATAGTATCCTCACAGAAAATCTCACTGCCGGTGGTGATACCATGATTTATTATCCGAATTCAACACTTTTGCTCAACGTATCCAGCGGCATTGAGGATCAGGAGATGATCAACAAGTCAGGGCTTATAGTAAACGATGCTTATCCCAATCCCACTTCAAATCAGACGCATATCGGTATTTACACACCTGAAAAAGAAGTGCACGTAAGAGTATTGGATGTAACAGGCAGGAAATTGTATGAACAGACTTTCAACACCAGACCCGGCTTATACGTGTTAAATTTCATTCCCGGAATGCAGGCCCATTATACGCTTAGTATTCGGGCAGGAAACCAGGTCAGAACCATACAAATTCTGAGTACCGGTAATAACAATGTCATGGATCTGGAAATGCAGCAACAGCCCGAACTGAGACTTACAAAATCGGTAAAAAACAACAATATTTACTTTTCCCCAGGCGATGAACTTAGATTTACAGGCTTTACAACTGCATGTGGTACTGTCGAATCTGATGTCATCACTGATCAGCCTGCAGCGTCTGCATATTATACGTTTGATTTTACATGGATTACTGATTTACAGCCTGTAACACCAGAAGATGCCACGTTTGTGGTAAGTGATACAAGCATATTGTGGGAATGGTCTGATGTTGAAAATTGCAATGGATATAAATTCAACACTGAAAACAATTATAATGAAGCTACTGATATAGATACAGTGAAACATGTGTTGTTTGATGATTGTGACGAAGGCACAGATTACGAACTGTACGTCTGGGCTTACAATGATTGTGGAGTTTCATACCCGCTTCATATGCAATATACTACAACCACCAGGTTCTCAATTGCTGAAAATGAACTGATAGCATCCGGAACAGCTACCCAAAAAATGGATTTGATGATATTGTATGAACAGCCGGATTCCATAATTCTAAGAAACATGTCAACCAACGTGGTATTGAATGAAGAAAACCTGCAATTGCTGACAGACCGCATGGAAAAAACGGTATATGCCGAAGGAGGTGTTGGTATTGCTGCTCCACAAGTAGGAATCAACCGTAAGGTAATTTGGGTTCAACGTTATGATATTGGTGCTATTGTTCATCCCTGGGAGGTGTATTACAATCCCAGAATCATTCAATACTCTGATACTATTGTGCAGCGTCAGGACGGCTGTTTATCCATTCCCACGGGTGCCGGATATCCGGAAATTGAAAACTTTTCTTACCGTGCTATATGGGTGGATATTGAATATTATGACATTGATGGCAACAGGGTGGTGGAGCGTATAGATCACCAATATACCGCTCATATTTTCCAGCACGAAATAGATCATCTGAACGGGATTGTGTTTTTAGACCGCCAGGTACTTGAGAATAAAGAAAGATTTACCATTGTTGAGGGAGATTCTTATGAAGGCTTGCCACCAATGGAATAGCATTGTCGTTCAGGTTTTTATGTGATAGTGCATGTGATTTGGTATGTGATTTGATATGTATTTATTTTAATATTTCTTAAAAAAAACAAAGTTATGAAACGCTTACTGATGTTATTTGTGTTTATTTTATCCCTTTCCGTTGTTGGTAAATCGCAAGTTGTGGGAGGGTATTTTGACGAACTGGCGGAAATGTATGAAAATGAAGAATGGGAAGATTGCATAAAAAAAGCTGATAAATTGCTTGGAAAGAAAAAGTACGCCGGGGATCCTGAACTTTATTTGTATCAGGCTTTGGCTTATTATCAGATTTCCATGGATACTTCCCTTGCTAAGTTGACGGCATACAGGGGGGCCTACATGGATGCTTTAAAAAACCTGAACAGGGCAGTGAAAAAGGATAAATATGGAGAATACTTTCCGGAAAACAATTTCATCATTGAAGATATTATCAAAGCCGGAATTACCACAATCCTGAATTATTCTGCAAAAAATGATTTTAGCAAAATCAATTCACTATTGCGAAATTTTATAAGTTTGTCAAAAGATCCTGGTTTTGTCTTCTATAAGGGCGTAATGGATTTTTTTAATAATAACGAACGTGAAGCTTTGGAAACCATGGATAAGATGTTACCGGCCTTCGATTCCGTGAAAAATCACGCAGCAGATTACACACAACCCCTTCTTCTCGATGGGATGAAACACTATTTTGATTTACTGATCAAAGAATATGAAATTGATTCGGCTGAACACATCATAAAAATTGCTCATGATCATTTTCCCGGCGATACAGCCATAGAAAGAAGATATCAAATGAACTTAGATTCGCTGAGGTATGACTAAAAAATTAGGTATCATTGGAGGTTCCGGGCTCGAAGACCCGGATATAATGAAGAAATCAGAAGCCATTAATCTTGCAACACCCTATGGACCCCATTCGGATATTACAGTGGGGAAAATTCAGGGTGCTTATGTTGCGCTGTTGAGCAGACACAATAAAAACCATAATCTGCCACCAACGCAAGTGAACAATCGTGCCAATATATGGGCTATGAAAGAACTGGGGTGTGAGCAAATTATTGCCAGTACGGCAGCGGGCAGTCTCCGTGAGGAAATCAAACCCGGTGATATAGTATTTGCAGACCAGTTTATTGATTTTACAAGGCTTAGAAAGGTATCCTTTTATGAAAGTTTTCCTGCCGGTGACATGAAACATACCCCCATGCCAAATCCTTTTGATAACGACATGCGTTTGCAAATGATAGAAATTGCAAAACAAATGAAACTTAGCTTTCATGATAGCGGCACTATCATTACCATTGAAGGCCCCCGGTTTTCAACAAAAGCCGAATCGCATATGTTCAGGGCATGGGGAGCTGACCTTATCAACATGAGCATCGCGCCTGAAGCTATCCTGGCAAATGAGATTGGTATTCCTTATGCTGTTGTTGCCATGAGCACAGATTATGATTGCTGGAAAGATGATGAAAAACCTGTTTCGTGGGAAGTTGTTTTGGAAACCTTTAACCAAAATGTGCACAACGTATTGAACCTTTTGCTAGAATATATAAAGCAATATGGTAGAAAAACCTGTGTACCTTACTAATTAAATACGATGTTATCTTTATTACATGGGAATCCCCTAAAGTTCTGCCTGTAAGGGAAGTAAGGGCTTGTTGCCACGCTGACCAAAAACATCCGGCAGTAAAAAAAATGATGAAAACTTATGATCACATTCTGTATAAAAATCCGGACTGATTTAATGTATTGAAAAACCATTAAATTTGAACCCGTGGCTGTTAAAGGTTTGATAAATAAACTAGCATGAAAGTAAATAACAAACATTTCAGAACCATATATTTCGATAAAGGAAAAGTGCACATGATCGAACAAAATGCACTGCCTTTTGAGTTTACATGGTTTACATCGAAATCATATAAAGATACCTGCATGGCAATAAAAACCATGATTATTAGAGGGGCCGGAGCAATTGGAGCAGCTGCCGGATATGCCATGGCACAGGCTGCGTATGAAGCTCCATCCGATGCTTACAACCAATACCTGGTAACAGCCCGGCAGGATATTGAGGCCACCAGGCCAACAGCTCAAAACCTGTTCTACGCCACTGAAAAGGTGTTTAATCAAGCATTGAAAGGCAGAGCCCAGGCTATCGCTGAAGCAAAATGCCTCGCTGACGAAAATGCTGATCAAGGAAAACGCATTGGTGAATATGGTAATACGCTTATCAAAAATGGAATGCGCATTGAAACGCATTGCAATGCAGGGTGGCTGGCTTTTGTTGATTATGGTTCTGCTTTGGCACCAGTGTACCGGGCGTGGGATAGTGGAAAAGATGTTTTTGTGTATGTGGATGAAACCCGCCCGCGCTCACAGGGAGGGCGACTTACCGCATGGGAATTACACAATCACGGTGTGCCCCATGCAATTATCCCCGATAACGCTGGTGCAGCTTTGATGTCACAGGGTAAAATTGATATGGTGATCGTTGGAGCCGACCGGATAGCTGCCAATGGTGATGTAGCGAATAAAATCGGCACGCTCGAAAAAGCCATCGCTGCAAAATATTATAACCTTCCTTTTTATGTGGCAGCTCCATGTTCAACCATTGATATGCAAACTAAAACTGGCAATGAGATTGTTATTGAGGAAAGGAATGCATCCGAAGTCATGAAACAAAGTGGTATGGATGATAAAGGAAATAAACATACTATATATGTCAATCATCCGGCATCCAGCTGTGTCAATCCTGCTTTTGATGTAACAC
>JBNGDT010000130.1:0-7525 GCA_049975305.1 Bacteroidales bacterium
CATTGGGATTCGTGCCCGGAAAAAATCGGTTTTGACCTTGGTCATTGAGAAAACTGTTGAAATACGTGTAGATTATTTTCCGTATTTTATTTAAGATATCCATGTCTTTGAGATGAACAAATCTGTAATCTTTTTTGCTGTTTAAAAAATATTTTTGTATGGTACTTTCAAATAAGGCTTCTTTGTTTTTGAAATGATGATACAATGCCCCCTTTGATACACCTGCTTTATTCACTATCTCGTTTATACTCACTGTATAGCCTTTATTTAAAAACAGGCTGAATGCTGTTTCCATTATTTTGTCTTTTAGCTTATTCATGTTTTTTCTATGTTATCAATAAAAACCGACCGTTTGGTATGTTAACGTATAAAAATCAAAAAAGTTTTAAAAAAACAATAAAATTGTAAATCAATATTCTGATAAGATTACAGCTTATCACAAAAAAAAGCTTCCACCGAAGCGGGAGCAAAGTGTTTTACACTACGGCATATAGCCTTATTGTGATAAGATGTAATTGGACGCTAAGATATACAATATTTTGTTAATATCCAAATTTTTTGCTATTTTTCGTATCGTTAATTCAAAAAAGCACACGACTATGACAAAAATTTTAGGCTTAGACCTAGGTACAAACAGCATTGGATGGGCTGTTGTGGATAAAGAAAATAATGCTATCCTGGATTCCGGTGTACGTATTTTTCCGATGGGTGTAGTTGATATCAATCAGGGAGAAGACAGGGAAATGTCAAAAAATGCCAAACGGCGTATTCACAGACAAACCAGAAGGCAAGTGCAGCGCAAACGTTTACGTAAGGTAAAATTGCTTGAAGTGCTTATCGAAAATGATATGTGTCCATTGACGATAGAGCAGGTTAAAAAGTGGTGGCAATGGGATAAATACAAGAAAACCGAAGGACGTGTTTTTCCGGATACGAAAGAATTCAAAGCATGGCTAAAAATGAATCCTTATGAGTTGCGTGCACAAGGTGTTGATGGAAAATTAACCAAAAATGAATTGGGGCGGGTTTTGTATCACATGATCCAGAGAAGGGGGTTTGTCAGTTCACGAAAAGAAGCGGATGATAAAGGCGCAATTTATAAGGGCAAAGATGAAATGAAAGGGATTATTGATACCAAAAATGCTTTAAAAGGAAGAACGCTTGGGCAATACCTGAATGAAATCAAACCGGATGAAAATGAAGCATTCCGTTACATACAGGATGAAGATGGGAACGATTTAAGACCTAGGGGCAGATATACCCTACGGGCAATGTATGTGGATGAATTTGAACGGATCTGGAAACAGCAAGCCGGACATCTTGGCTTGGATCGTGTGTTGAAGGAAAAAAAGAAAGTGGTGTTTTTGAATGGAAATAAGGATAGAAACCGTAACCGCAAACGCATAGAATACCTGAAAAACCACAGGGATAAGATAGAAGTTGAAGAAATAGAAATGGAAAAGGATGGCAAAAACAAAATCCTGACGAAAGTTACGTCATTTCAAAACATTTCTTTACATGATTACCTTGGTGGAAAAATATGGTACGATGATGATGGAAATGTAAGGTATGATAATGCGGATAGTATAATGTTTTATCAACGCCCCTTAAGGTCACAGAAGTCGTTACTTGGCAAATGTAGATATGAACAAAACAAATCACCGGTATCGAAATCACATCCGGATTTTGAAAAATACAGAATATGGCAGTTTGTCAATACAATTCGAATGAGTGGTAACCGTAAATTACCCATGGAACAGAGAAAGGAGTTTGTTGATTATCTATTGAAACAGAAAAAGGCGATTAATTTTGAAAAACTGATAAAGCAATTCAAGCTGGGCCTTGAGACATTTAATTATGAAGATGACAAATCCATTCCGGCTGCTCCGGCAAATGCATATCTAAAACCGCTGTTTGCTGCAGATGCATGGGAGGAGCATTACCATGAAATATGGCATAATTTTTACTTCTATGACGATACCGAAAGATTATATGAAAAACTAAAAAATACACCACATTATAAATTAAAAGATAATGTTGATACTGATGCCTTAGATAAAATTAAAATTAATACGGAAGATTACGCTTCACTTTCATTGAAAGCAATAAAAAATATACTGCCTTTCCTTGAAAGGGGATACGAATACAATGAAGCTGTTTTGCTTGGTGGTGTAATGAATGCTTTCAATTCTAACCAGCACCATCATCACCCACGTTGGGAACTTTTTTCAGATTACCACGATGAAATTATTTCAAACATCACACGTATAAATCGCGAAAAAGGAAATAAAGAAGGCGAAGCCATTGAAAAAATAAAAGCCTGGCTGTCTGATCCCGATAATAGTTTTGGATTCAGTAAAGAAGATTCCGCCTTCAAAAAATTGTATCATCATTCTCAGGAAATTGAGAAAAAAGAGATCAAACCAAAAATATCTGAAATTGAAAACCTGAGAAATCCGGTGGTGCAACGTTCTGTGCAGGAAATGAGAAGGTTGGTAAACAAATTAATGGAAGATTACGGACGGTTTGACCGCATCGCTGTGGAAATGGGGCGTGAACTCAAGCAAAACAAACAGCGAAGAAATGAAACCCAACAGAAAATGTCGGATAACGAGAAAGCCAATAAGGCAGCCAGGGAAAAACTGACTGAATATGGATTGCGGCATTCACGCGAAAACATTCAAAAATACTTGTTGTTTGAAGAAATACAAAACAAGGCAGGAAAGGTGAGTTGTCCATATACAGGTCGAAGTTTCAACATCAGTGATTTGTTGGGCGATGAAAATAAAATTCAAATAGAACATATTGTACCCCGTTCTAAATCTCAAAACGACAGTTTTGCTAACAAAACCTTGTGTGATGCTTGGTTTAATCAACAAAAAGGAGAATTAACACCTTATGAATTTTATCAGAAAAATAAGGATGCCAAATTATGGGGGGTTAACTCCTGGCCTGAGGTTGAACAACGGGCTTACAGATTGTTACCATTTCATAAAGCAAGACGTTTTTCAACTCGCAAAGAGGAGTGGGATAAAGAAGAGTTTGTATCCCGGCAATTAAACGATGACAGGTACATCAGTAAAAAAACAAAAGAAATATTGTCAGAAGTATGTAAAGATGTTGTTGTCATGCCTGGTGCAGTCACTGCTGATCTGCGACGGTTGTGGGGGTTAAACAATGTGCTGCAACCCAATTACAATTTTGAAAAACAGCATTATAAAGTGGATGGCGAAAAAGCGCTGCCGCATTGGGCTGTGCTCAATGAAAAAAAGGGAATCACAGGCATGTATCCGCAAATAAATCCAAGACCGGATGTGGCTGCTGAAGAGATGTGTCTTACCGGCTTTGTTGACAAAGGAAGTTTTGAGGTAAAGGAAATGAAGTTAAAACTAAAAGCGCCGGAAGAACTTGACAAAGGCAGGTATTATGCTAAAATACCTGTGAAGCAACCTCGCAAATTGGTAAAAAAATATGTGGATCGTCCCGAAACCGGGGAGAATGAAATCGTGCTCAGGGGGAAAGTGAGCAAGAAAAAATTTAAGCATGATAGCTTGAAAAAACAACCGGATGCGAATGTCACTGATGGATTTTATTATGCCAGGTTTAAAGTGACGAAATCAAAGTTTGAAGAACCGGATGGGAATTCCAAACCAGAAAACAAAAATGGAATCGTGTTGTATGGAAATGTTAAAGACGGTGTGTTTACCTCTTATGTGTATAAATGTAACACCAACCTGGAAAATGGCCAATACTGGGTTTTACTTGATCTGGATTTTGAAAATGCAGAGTTCATCCCAACCGAAAATGAAAAACCAACTGTGAAAAACAGTGAATTTCTTGTTCTGGGGGATGTCAATGATGAGCATTCTTTTACACCGGTAGCTGATGCTACTTACAATACTACGGTTGATG
Organism: Bacteroidales bacterium; assembly: GCA_049975305.1. Taxonomy (GTDB): domain Bacteria; phylum Bacteroidota; class Bacteroidia; order Bacteroidales; family ML635J-15; genus JAQIBY01. Next base: position 3,913 of record JBNGDT010000130.1, read on the forward strand.
CTGAATCTGGCAGGTATTGGGCTGTTTTTGAAATCATTGACGAGAACGCGGTATATACCAAAGTTGACAATACGGCACCCAATACAGATAAAGAGGAAACCCTGATTGAAGGAAAGGTTTGGGTGGATAAACATGGTGAAATTCGCTTTGACCCCAAAAAGAACCGCGATGACCACAGGCACCATGCTGTGGATGCCATTGTTATTGCTTTAACTGAGCGAGGTGTTATTAATAAAATCAATCAATTCAATGCCAATGTGGATGAAAAACGCAGGAACAACCCGCACGAAAAGCCCAGTTTTCCTGACCCCTGGGAAAATTTCAGGAATGATGTTCAACATCAGGTAGATAAAATACTCGTATCGCATCACCGTGATAACCCGGTGTTGAAAAAAGTGAAAAAGAAAATTCAGAAAAATGGCAAAACCTTTACAAGTGAAGGCTATGCGGTGAGAGGGCAACTGCATAAAGAACAAATATACGGAGAAAGAGAAACCCCAAGTATTGGAAAGGGGTATCATATTAGAAAACCTGTAAATGCCTTATTTAATGAAAAGAATGAAAAGAAAATAGAAAAGAAAATCAAAAAAATCGTTGATGATCGAATCAGAAAAATAATTAAATATGCTTGGGAACAGGAAAAATTATTGCAAGCTCAAATTGATGCATTGCAAAAAGACAGAACCAAGGCTGGTGATGAAGGGGAAAAACAGATTGATCAGCAAATTGAAAAGATACAACATGAAATCAGGATGCTTTATACCTTGCCCAACAAAAGGGGAGAGCGGGTACCCATTAAAAAAGTGAGAATAAGAGAAAACCTGAGCAATGCCCAAATGTGGAAACCATCAAAAAAGCGTAATCAACAAGTAAATCCAAGAAACAACCACCATGTTTTAATTTACAAAGATGCTGAGGGGAATTTACAGGAAGAAATGGTTACATTGTGGGAAGCCGCTGAAAAACAAGTGGCTGCAGGTAGTGCATATGCACCACCTGCATCAGCTAAGGAAACTGTATGTACGCTTGAAGAAAATGACATGTTTCTGATTGGTTTATCAGACGAAGAATTGCAAACCATTGACTGGGAAAAAGAACAATATCTTCTGAGTGATAATTTATATAGGGTACAAAAAATTTCTGCCATGTATTATACTTTTAGACATCACCTCAGTGCAAATTTGCAGGATGATAAATCAGAAATAAGAATTCAAAGTTTCAAAGCCTGGGAGCGTGAAAACCCAGTTAAGGTTAAAATAAGCATAGATGGTAAAATAGAACCTTATAAATAATAGTTTTTTCTAAAAGCACCTTTTCCAAAGTTCCAAACTTTGGAAAAGGTGCTTTTTAGTAACTTTAGAAAAGGTCTTTTAATAAAAAACAAGCATGGAACCGCTGCAGCCAGAACGCTATTATCACGTTTACAACCACGGCAACGCCTGGGATACGGTGTTTTGCGAAGATGAAAATTACCGGTTTTTCATGGAAAAATACCTGTTGCATGTGTCCCCGGTGGTCAATACGTATGCGTACTGCCTTATGCCCAACCATTTCCATTTTTTTGTCCGCATAAAAAGCCTGGCAGAATACCTCGGTGAAACCGGAGTCGAAAAAATTGGTGCTTTTTTAGAACGAAGTAAAAACTATAAAAACCTGGCCGCTGATTTAACGAATATTAACTTTTCTAAAGTTCCGGACTTTAGAAAAGTTAATTTCGAAGAAGCCTGGCTTGCTTTCGTAAGCAAGCAATATTCCAATTTGTTCAGCTCTTACACCCAGGCGTTCAATAAAAAATATGCCCGCCGCGGGGCTTTGTTTCTTTCAACTTTTAAGCGTCGTATGCTTACGTCATCTGAATTCAGAAATATGCTTTTATACATTGTTTGCAATCCCGTACATCATGGATTTGTCAGCAACCCATTTGACTGGAAATACAGTGAACCCAAAGGCCCGGATGTTGTATTTCCTGGTTTGGATTTATCCATGGCAAATGATTTGTTTGATGGATACAGTGATTTGAAATACGCATTAATCAACAACAGGTATCAGCAAATTGAGGAGGAATAAGGTATGTTAAAACGGAGTTTATTCTTTTCACAACCCTGGCGTTTGTCTTACAAGAACAAACAGCTCGTTGCCACGAACAAAGAGGATGGTGAAGTAAAAACGGTGCCTGTCGAAGATTTGGCTTTTGTGTTGCTTGACAATCAGCGCATAAGTGTCAGTATGCCCTTGACCGAGGCTTTGGTTAACAATAATGTGGCAGTAGTGTATTGTGATGCCAAGCATCATCCCAAAGCCATGTTGTTGAACCTGGATGCCCATCATTTGCAAAACGAAGTGTTTCGACAGCAAATCAATGGCAGCATGCCGTTGAAAAAAAACCTCTGGAAACAAACCATTGAAGCAAAAATAAGAAACCAGGCCTGCCTTCTGAAGCTGAAAGACAAAAAAAGTAAGGACATCGAACGGCTTGCAGGCATGGTAAAATCGGGGGACCCCGATAACCGCGAAGGCATGGCTGCCAGGATGTATTGGCCACGGTTAATGGGGGAGGGGTTTTCCCGTGACCGGTATAGTGCCCCGCCTAACAACATGCTGAATTACGGGTATATTATTTTGAGGGCAGCGGTTGCCCGGGCGCTTGTCGGGTCCGGTTTGCTGCCAACCCTGGGGATACATCATCACAGCCGCTACAATGCGTATTGCCTTGCCGATGATATTATGGAACCCTACCGGCCATTTGTGGATAATGTGGTGTTTAATATGCACAGGCAAGATCCTGAGGTTGAAATACTTGAGAAGGAACATAAAGCAGCATTGCTGCAGGTGTTGTCATCTGATGTGAAATTTGGTGATAAACGGCGGCCATTGATGGTTGCCTTGTCTTATACCACCGCATCGCTGGCTGAATGTTTTGCAGGCAATCTGAAGAAAATAAAATATCCCGGATTTTATGTCTGATATAATTTGGAGATGTTATAATGGAACACAAACGTTTAAATGCTTATCATATCATGTGGTTGTTTGTATTTTTTGATTTGCCCGTTCAAACAAAAAAAGAAAGGAAAGCGGCGACCCGCTTTCGTAAGGACCTTTTGGACGATGGCTTTACCATGATGCAGTTTTCTGTTTATACCAGGCATTGTGCCAGCAAGGAATCTGCTGAAGTGCATGTAAAACGGGTGAGATCAAAGATCCCTGAACATGGCCAGGTAAGCATATTAAAAGTAACCGATAAACAGTACGGGCAAATTGTGAATTTCTGGGGCAAAAAAACAAAACCATTGCCCACTGGCCCGAAACAACTGGAAATGTTTTAACGTATAAGTATTGTATCGTTCTTTGACATGATGAAATTTTTTATGCCATTATCCGAAGAATGTGTAAATTTGCCTTCATCAGGCTGCTTCATGGTGGCAGCACCGCATTTTTTAATGCAAAAATATGCCCAAAAACGGGTAATAATGCAGTATGCGGCGCCCTACGTTGTGGTTTGATGTAATTTTGTGATAAGGCATTACTTGCCTGCACCTGGTCAGATTTGGCAAGTTGTTGTGGTTTGATGTAATTTTGTGATAAGGCATTACAGATGATGAGTACGAGCTAATCC
>JBNGDT010000131.1:0-7438 GCA_049975305.1 Bacteroidales bacterium
GCGTTGCTCTGGTAAATTCATTATTGACCTGTTTTTTTATTATTTTAAGTCAATATATCATGTTCCGTAAATAATGAACACGCAATTTAAACAACGTAAATACCTGATCATTGGAATTGTTGTGCTTACTGGCATAATCATACTAATTAAATTGTTCTATTTACAGATCATCAATGAAGAATATAAGGTTTCCGCCCTTAACAACTCACAGCGGCACATGATACAATACCCTCCACGGGGCATAATTTACGACAGAGATAGCAACATTTTAGCAAGCAACAAAGTGGCTTATGATATTATGGTCATCCCCGGTCAGGTAAAACCTTTTGATACAGTTCAATTTGCATCTCATCTTCATATTCCTGTTAACGAATTCAAACAAAGGCTGCTTAAAGCAAGTCATTATTCCTATTTTAAAGCATCTGTATTTTTTAAACTTTTATCCGCAAAAGAATATGCCAGTTTGCAGGAATACATCCATAATTACCGTGGCTTTTATGTACAACCACGCCTTGTTCGTGATTACCCCCAAAAATTAGCACCCCATGTACTGGGAGATATCGGGGAAGTTAGCAAAAATATTATTGAATCGGATGATTATTACCAGGCTGGTGATTATATTGGCCTAAACGGACTGGAAAAATATTATGAAAAAGAATTGCGCGGAGAAAAAGGACTAAAAATATACCTGGTAGATGCACATAACCGCATCAAAGAAAGTTTTCACGATGGCATGTATGACAAAAAACCGGTAGCAGGTAAAAACCTTATTTGCACCATTGATTCACAGCTTCAGGCTTACGGGGAAAAACTCATGCACAACAAACTTGGCGGACTAGTGGCCATTGAACCAAAAACCGGTGAAATCCTTGCCATGGTATCCAATCCAACATACGACCCAAACAAATTGATTGGCAGAAAACGTGGATATTACTATGACAGCCTGCTTAAGGCTGATCACAAACCTCTCTTCAACAGGGCTGTAAATGCTGCATATCCTCCCGGAAGCACATTTAAAGTTGCACAAGCCATTGTGGCATTGGATGAAGGGGTGATTGATGTTAATACAGCGTTTTCATGCAATAAAGCACTGATAGGCTGTCATTATCATCCCAATGCATCTTCAATAACAGAAGCCATTCAGTATTCCTGCAACCCCTATTTTCACCAGGTTTTTAAAAGACTTATTCAGAGAGGATACGAAGAATCTATTTTTAGGGATTCCCCACTGGGTCTCGACTTGTGGAAGCAAAATATTTCAAACTTTGGTTTTGGAAGTCGCCTAGACATTGGGGTACCTTCTGTCAATCCCGGTTTTATCCCCGGTTCTGACTACTACAACCGTTTATATGGAAAATACCGGTGGGCTTTCAGTACCATCTATTCGTTAAGCATTGGACAAGGGGAAATCGGTGTTACATTAATACAGCTTGCCAACTTTGCATCCATCATCGCAAACAGGGGCTGGTATTATACGCCACATCTGATAAAACACATCGAAGATCGTGGTTTGGAAACCAAATACAGGCAAAAACACATACTGCCTTTTGACAAAAACATATATCCCCCGGTTATTGATGGCATGGAAGCCACTGTAAATGCAGATATTGGTACAGCTAGACTGGCACGTATAAAAGGAATTACCTTATGTGGAAAAACAGGTACCGCCGAAAACCCTCATGGTGAAGACCATAGTATTTTCATGGCATTTGCACCTAAGGATAATCCTCAAATTGCCATTGCCGTGTATGTTGAAAATTCCGGTTTTGGAGGCACATGGGCAGCGCCGTTAGCATCACTTATGGTTGAAAAATACCTGCTTGACACCATTCAGGATAAATGGAAGGAAAACAGGATTCTTGATGCAAACCTGATTCCCGTAATAGAAGAAAATGAAAAAAAAGCAGAAACTAACAACAGCCATGATTAAACGCAGATACAACATATTAAAACACATCGACTGGATTAGCGTCCTGATATATTTGCTTTTGATTATATTTGGCTGGATTTCTATTCTATCATCCTCATGGAATGGCGAAAAAAACACTTTGTTTGATTTGGAAAGCAGACAAACGAAACAACTGATCTGGATTGCTGTTGCCCTGGTGTTTATTTTTATCATCTTTTTAATAGACAGTAAATTTTTTTCAGCTTTCGCTTACCTTTTATATGGGTTGTCTATACTCAGTTTAATTGCTGCTTTATTTATTGGAAAAGAAGTAAGCGGTGCTAAAGCCTGGATTGATTTCGGCTTTTTTAGGTTTCAAGCTTCGGAAATGGCAAAAATATTTACCGGTCTGGCATTGGCGCAATTAATAAGCAAATATAATTTCGATTTCCAAAAATTCTCGCATCTGATTACCGCTTTTTTGATTATTCTGCTTCCAATGGGTATCATTTTTTTACAGAACGACACCGGCACTGCCCTGGTTTTCATGGCTTTCATCCTGGTTTTTTACCGTGAAGGCATGAACCAAACATTTTTATTTATTTTTTTTCTGGCCATCGGGCTATTTGTGTTGTCACTCATCATACCATTGTATTGGATTATTGGTGCTCTGTTATTCATTGCCGTCCTGTTTTTCTGGTTAAACGAGAAATCAAACAAACAAACCATCATAGCCATTCTGATCCCAGTCATTTTAATAACGGGGTTATTCTTCCTGAATGAACTCGTGCTTCACTCTTTGCATATAAACACAGTAATAAGCATTGGTATCATTACAGCATTACTAATTTTTGTGCCGAACATGATTAGGTTCAAACGAAAAAACGTCATTGTGTTGTCGATAATTCTGGCTTCATCAATTTTATACCTGAACACAATTAATTTCTTTTATGAAGAAGTATTACATCAGCACCAGCAAGACAGGATTGAACATTTGCTTGGCATAAAAGAAGATCCTCTTGGAATAGGTTATAATGTCAATCAAAGCAAAATTGCCATCGGATCCGGTGGATTCAGTGGAAAAGGATTTCTCAACGGCACTCAAACTAAATTTGATTTTGTTCCGGAGCAAAGTACGGATTTTATTTTCTGTACCGTAGGCGAAGAATTCGGCTTTTTAGGCAGTGCTTTTGTTGTTATCTTATTTGTTGTGTTGATTACGAGGATTATCATCATGGCAGAACGCCAAAGGTCTAAATTTTCCAGGGTATATGGGTATGCTGTTGCCAGCATTTTCTTTGCCCATTTTTTTATCAATATCGGCATGACTATCGGACTGATGCCGGTTATCGGCATTCCGTTGCCTTTCTTTTCTTATGGTGGTTCATCGTTTATGGCATTTACCATTCTCCTCTTTATTTTCATAAGGCTGGATGCCAACAGGCTGGAAGTATTCAGATGATGAGCTCAATCTATCATGTTCACTCTGCAGGATATGCCTGTATGACAATTTATTTTACCCCCTGTTTTTGGAGTAAAAACACCGGATATTTTAAACAAAACACCACAAAACTTGTTTTTGAATTACAATCAACAAATCCATTAGCGTATGACTGATATAGTCGAAGGCAAAAATCAAACCCATACAAAACATCATCAAACAATTGGGGATAGAGGAAAAAGACATTGAGCCCTTTGGCCATTATAAAGCCAAGCTACCGCTATCACTGATTGATGAAAAAAAAGTACAGAACAACAAACTCATCCTGGTTACAGCAATGACCCCTACCCCGGCAGGAGAAGGAAAAACCACCACCTCCATAGGGCTGACACAAGCGATGAATAAAGGTGGGCATCAAACTACCGTTGTTTTACGGGAGCCTTCTTTAGGGCCGGTTTTTGGCATAAAAGGTGGTGCTGCAGGCGGTGGCTATTCACAAGTCATACCGATGGAAGACATAAACCTGCATTTTACCGGTGACATGGCAGCCATTGAAAAAGCCAATAATTTGCTGTCTGCAATGATTGACAATGAAATACATTTCAGAGAACATAATTTGAATATTGATCCCCGCACAATAACCTGGAAACGGGTTATGGACATGAATGAACGGGCATTGCGAAACATTGTTACCGGACTTGGAGGAAAAACACAAGGCATGCCACGGGAAACCGGTTTTGATATTACAGCAGCCTCCGAAGTAATGGCTATTTTATGCCTTGCCAATGATCTGGAGGACCTCAAAAACCGACTTGGTAATATTTTTATTGGATTCACTTTTGATAAAAAACCTGTTTATGCAAAAGACCTGAAAGCCCAGGGCGCTATGGCTACTTTACTAAAAGATGCCATCAAACCAAACCTGGTACAAACCCTTGAAGGCAATCCAGCCATAATACATGGAGGGCCTTTTGCCAATATTGCACAGGGAACCAATTCCATTCTGGCAACAAAAATGGGCATGAGCCTGTCAGATTTTGTGGTTACTGAAGCTGGTTTTGCCTCTGAGCTTGGTGCCGAAAAGTTTTTCGACATCAAATCCCAGTATGGAAATCTCAATCCAAATGCTGCTGTTCTGGTAGCAACCATAAGGGCACTGAAATACCACGGTGGCGTTGAGCTCAAAAACATCAATGAACCCAACCCGGAGGCAGTAAGGAACGGCCTTGATAATTTGGATAAACACATTGAAAATCTGCAACTTTTCAATCTGAATCCCATTGTAGCCATCAATAAATTCTCCGCCGACAGCGATGAAGAAATTAAAATCGTACAGGATCATTGTGACAAAATGGATGTAAAATCCGCTGTAAATGACTCATGGGCCAGAGGCGGAGACGGAGCTACTGAACTGGCTAAAATTGTTGAAGAAGCCAACCAGTGTTCCATTTGTTTTGAACCCTTGTATAAATTTGAGTGGGATGTTGAAAAGAAAATTGAGACCATTGCCACAAAGGTATATGGAGCAAAAAGAGTTGAATATTCCCGCAAAGCACGGAAAGATCTGGCTACCATACAAGAACTTAAACTGGATAAACTTCCGATTTGCATTGCTAAAACACAAAAATCACTATCAGACAACCCGCATTTACGAAATCGACCTAAGGATTTCATTGTTAACATCAGGGAAATTGAGATAGCTGCAGGGGCCGGTTTTCTTATTCCGATAGCAGGTGACATCATGCGTATGCCGGGATTACCCCGTATTCCATCCGCCGAAAATATTGACATCTCAAAAGATGGTAAAATAAAAGCTATGTTCTAAACCGTTATTTTTATTCATTATAATGCCCCATGATATAAGTACAATTTTACATTTACATGCAATTTCATAGCTTATTTAAAGAACTTGTTGTTTAAGAATCCCGGTTTTTTTAATAAAATTTTAAATAAATTATATGCAACCACATTATTCTTTTTTTTATCTTTTCAATAAATTCATTACATGAACATTTGGAATTGGAAATCAAAACAACCGAATACAATATAAATTTTAAAATGAACTGTTATGCGTAAACTCGTACATTTTTTGTTGATCCCTTTTGTAAGCATCTTAATTCTAAATTTAAGTGCTTTTTCTATGCCCGGCGGGGGGTATTCTGTAAACTACCAAACAATCAGCAATGATGCTTTCAGTCTTGAAATTTCACTGGATAAATTTAATATCCAGACTGTAAGCTATGATGGCGTTACCTATTCTAACATCATCTACCCCGGTAAAATCCGCACCAAAAAACAAGGATGGGCATCGCTCCCCTATTTTGGCATACCGGTACAATTACCTGATGCCAAAAATGTGGATGTCCAAATTACCTCTGTTCAATATACCGAGATTGAGTTGGACCATCCGCTACTTCCTTCACGGGGCGTAATTTACAGGAACCAGAATCCGGATGAAATCCCATATGAAATTGACCCTGCTTCCTTAGTGGATGAATTGTATCCTCAGAATATACTGGAAACATCCGATCCATACATCATTCGTAAAGTAAGGGGACAAAACATTTACGTGCATCCGTTTCAATACAATGCTGTAGAACAGACCCTCAGGGTAGCTACAAGCATTACAGTAAAAGTACAAAACAACAACGAAATACCTGACAATCCCTTACCCAAAAACATAGGAGCGGTTAACATTGAAATGGACCCCATTTATAAATCCATTTTTGTCAACTACACTAAAAATCAAACCAAATGGTCAAATGAAATAAGCGAATTCGGCGACATCCTTGTTGTATACACTTCCGATTACTCCACAGCCATACAAGATTGGATAGAATGGAAACAACAAAAAGGATATCATGTTGATGAACTGCTAGTGACAGCAGGCAGCAACGTTGTCAACGATATCCAATCAGCTTACGATGCTAACCCCAATTTGTTGTATGTTCTTCTGCTAGGAGACTGGGCGGACATTAAAACAGATTTGGGAACATCACAAAATGCCCCCATGGACCCCATGGCAGGCTGTGTTGTAGGAACGGATGACCATCACGATATTATCATTGGCCGTTTTTCTGCAGTCTCGGCAGCAGATATCACAGCACAAGCCAATAAAGCTATTACTTACGAACGCGATGCTACTGCGGGAACTACCTGGTACAAAAACGCACTGGGTATTGCCAGTGATCAAGGTACCGGAGATGACGGAGAATACGATTATCAACATATTGACAATATTCACGATGGCCGGTTATTGCCTACAACTTATACCACATGCCACGAAGAATACGACCCAGGTGCATCTGCCAGTAATGTTCAAACCGCCATGGACAACGGTGTCAGTGTAATCAATTATTGCGGACATGGTAGTCATGATTACTGGGTTTCAAGTGGATACAACACAACAGACGCATCAAGTGCTACCAATGGACCAAAATTTCCTTATTCATTTTCTGTTGCCTGTGTTGTTGGTGAATTTTATACCGGAGCTGATTGCCTTGCAGAAGCTCTCCTGAAAAATCCCAATGGTGGTGCTTTGGTTACCTGGATGTCAACCATTAACCAACCATGGGACCCACCCATGCGTGGACAAGACTATGCTAACGACCTTCTTGTTCAGGGATATGACTACAGTACAGGCTATGGCAGTGGTACCAGCACAACCTATGGCCGCACAACATTTGGTTCCATTACGTTCAATGCTGGAGAATTGATGGTAAATGAATCGGGAGGTACAGATGACTGGGATACATACAAAACATGGACAATTTTTGGTGATCCTTCTGTTCAGGTACGTACCGATGAACCACAAGCCATTACCATTACCAACCCAACAGTAACTCCCGGTACATACTCTACCCAAATCAAAGTAGGTGGCAGTGCGTTTGAGGGCGCTATTGTTTCGCTATGGCAATCCGGTTCTCAACCCGCCTCTGCCGTAACCGATGCATCCGGCAATGTGTCCATTGATCACAGTTTTACAGGAACTGTTAAACTTACGGTAACGGGATTTAATCTGGCAACTTATTCTGAAGATCATACAGTGGAATCACCCAATCCGCCTGTAGCCGATTTTTCAGCAGATTATACAACCATTACCGTAGGAG
>JBNGDT010000132.1:0-7429 GCA_049975305.1 Bacteroidales bacterium
GGCAGTTGTGTCAAAATAATACGTTTTAAATTCGGTATTGCTTTACTTTTTTATAATTTTACATAAAATTTTATTATTTATCAATAAAGCTGATTTTAAAATGTTAAATTAATGGATAAATATCCTAATACTAATAAAGACAAGAGTACCAATGAAATTTAAACCGGGAAAATACAAAATCACTGATGAACGGATGAAACCTTTTATTGACCCAGAAGAAATATGGGGGTACCTAGAAGAAACTAAACATCCGGAAAAAGCTGAAGTGGAAGCAGTAATTGATAAAGCGCTGAATAAACAAAGGCTGAATTTAAGAGAAACGGCCATACTCATCAATGCTGATGACCCTGAACTGGTGGAAAAAATAAAACAAGGAGCCATGACCTTAAAAGAAAAAGTGTATGGCAATCGCATCGTTTTGTTTGCACCGCTTTATATTGGAAACAAATGCAAAAATGATTGTACCTATTGTGGTTTTAGGGCTTCAAACAAAGATGCAGTAAGGCGGACATTGAGCGATGCAGAAATTATACAAGAGGTGGAGGCGCTTGAAGATAACGGGCAAAAACGCCTGATACTTGTATATGGCGAGCATAATGATTACGATGCAGATTACATTGCCCATACCGTTGAAACTGTGTACAATGTTAAGAAAGGCAATGGGGAAATACGCCGTGTAAACATCAATGCTGCTCCCCTTGATATTGAAGGGTTTCGTAAAGTCCGAAAGGCAGGAATTGGTACCTACCAGATTTTTCAGGAAACTTACCACCCCGGGGCCTATAAATCGTATCACATCAAAGGACCGAAATCAGATTTTGAATACCGGCTTACATCGCTCGACAGGGCGCAGGAAGCCGGTATAGATGATGTAGGTATAGGGGCTTTATTCGGACTGTACGACTGGCGTTTTGAAGTCATGGCTATGGTGCGGCATACCAATCATTTTGAGGCATGTTACAATGTTGGACCGCATACTTTATCTTTTCCGCGCATTAAAAATGCTTCTTCTGTCAATGTGCCTGATAAATATATGGTAAATGATGAGGATTTTGTCAAATTGATAGCTATTTTAAGGTTGGCTGTACCTTATACAGGGATGATTTTGACGGCACGTGAAAATGCTGAAGTCAGGGATGCTGTCATGCGCTTTGGTGTCAGTCAGATTGATGGAGGTACCAAACTGGAGCTTGGTTCCTATGCTGCCAGTAAAAATGAAAAACAAAACCTGAACAGGGAACAGTTTGCTATCAATGATAACCGGTCTCTCAATGAAATTATTGATGAATTGCTGGATAAAGGGTATTTGCCGAGCTTCTGTACGGCTTGTTATCGGCTGGGACGTACCGGAGAGCATTTTATGGAATTTTCCGTGCCGGGATTCATTAAACGGTATTGTACACCAAATGCCATCCTTACCCTCACTGAATACCTAGTGGATTATGCGCCTGAGCATACGGCTGAAAAAGGCTGGAAAGTGATTGATAAAGAAATCAAAATACTGAAAGGATTTGGACGCATTGAGGAGCTTAAAAATCGTATTGAACGGATCAAACAAGGTGAGCATGATTTGTATTTTTAAACGATAAATCTAAAATTATGGATGAAGTAAGAATACTTGGAATTTATGTCATAGACCGCATTAAAGAAGCGGGAAGAACTCAAAAGCTCTTGTCAGATTATTCTGCCATCATAAAAACAAGGCTGGGTTTTCATGAAGTGACTGAACAGACATGCAGCCGGTACGGGATGATTGTGCTTGAATTGGAGGGCGATAAATCAAAGTGGGATGAGCTTGAAGCCAGCCTCAATGAGATAGAAGGCATCCGGGTAAAACACATGAAATTTTCAATTTAATTACTTGTCAATTATGGATACTCAATTTAATTTTATAGGCATACTTATACGTGATCCTGAATTGGATACTACACATTTGCAAGACACACTGACTTCTTATGGATGCAACATACGCACCAGGTTAGGATTGAAAAGTGCCGGGCATAACAAAATACCCCTCATATTGCTTGATTTGTATGGCGATGAACAAGAACAGGCCAATTTGATGTCGGCATTAAAAGCAATCAGGGGAATAGAAGTAAAAACCATGATTTTTCAGGGGTAAACGATGCAAAAGGTATTACAAATATCCCTTGCTGCCAGCATCGGTTTGCATGGAACAGTGCTGATTTTTAAATCATCTTTTTAGACTGAGTTCATAGTCCAAAATACCTTAGTAATCCACAATATAAAACTCCGTGCGGCGGTTTTTAGCCCTGCCTTCTTCTGTATTATTACTGGCTACCGGTTGATTTTCTCCAAAACCTTTATAATCCATGCGTGATTTATCAATCCCATTGTGATGGAGGTAATTATATACCGACATGGCACGCTTTCTGGATAAAACCATGTTTGCTGAAGCTTTCCCGATGTTATCGGTATGTCCGTGAATTTCAAATTTGATACCTGGGTTGTCGTTTAGAAATTCTATAAAATTATCGAGCACAATGGTGCTTTTATAATCAAATTCATCAGACCCAAACTCGAAAAAGATGTCATTAATTTTTACAGATTGTCCCTTTTCTATGGGTTTAACCTCCATATCAATTATGAGTTCGTTGTTTTCGAGTTCTTCCGGGTCAATGTATTTTGATGTGAAGCTGTAATTGTCTTTTTTTACCAGCATGATGTAATCATTGTCCTGGTCTTCATCCATTCGTACAGCCACAGCGTAATCTCCGGTTTCATCATTAACAACACCTTCAGAAACTTCTGACGTGTTGATGTTTTTGATTTCAACACGGGCATCCATAAGAGGAGTGTTTTTTACATCGAAAAGTTGACCTCTGACAAACAATACTTTACCTGGTCTCGCATTTTCATGCAATTCAAAACCAAAAATATCATATCCGCCTTTCCCCTTGTGTGCCAATTGATTGGAAGCAAAATAGGCTCTGTCGCCCTGTGTGTTGACAACAAACCCCAGTTCATCTTTTTCAGTGTTAATGGGATAGCCAATATTTACCGGTTTTTGCCATTCTCCATCAATATATTGTGAGTAAAAAATATCGTATCCCCCAAGCCCCGCATGACGATCTGACGAAAAGTACAGTGTTTTATTGTCTGCATGAAAAAAAGGAGATTTTTCATTTCCATCTGTGTTGATAGGTTGGCCTATGTTTTGGGCTTTGCTCCATGAGCCATCTTTCTGAAGGTTGGAATAGTAAATATCGCTGGTTTGATTGTTATCATCATTGTTTCCAAAATTTTCAGGCCTGATACTGGCAAAAAATATGGTTTTCCCATCCGGAGAAATACTGGGCTGGCTTTCCCATGTCCATGTGTTGTTGATGTTGGGGCCCAGGTTAATTAATTCTGTCCAGCCAGAGTTGGTATATTTTGATAGATAAATATCACAGTTGCGGTAATCAGCACTGACAAATTCACATTGTGTAACAAACAAACAGGAATTATCAATGGTGATGCTGATACCTCCCTGGTTATTGCCTTTGTTGAATGGAGGAGGCATTGCCTTGCTGTTGTTGTAATGCATGTAAGAAGAATCGGCTTTGGATGCCACAGTAAATTCTTCGATTATTCTGTCGCCATATATGCTGTTGATGTCATTCTTCAGGTAACGCCGTGTGAAAAACATAAGTTCCCCGTCAGGTGAAATAAGCGGCAGGTATTCATCATCGGGTGTTGATATGCCTTTTACAGGTTCAGGATTGAAAGGAACCGGATTTTGCTTTAATTCTCGTATGACTTTCAATTCGTCAATTATGCTTTTTGCTGCTGAATATTCGGGATCTTCTTTGTTGCCGTGTTCCAAATAAAATTCCAGGTATTCCAGTGCTTTTTCATCTTCTTTTTTGATGTAAAAATTTTCTCCAATGAGATAATTTACCCTGTATTCATCATATCCGGGACATACATTCACCACTTTTATCATGTAATTTAGTGCTTTGGTCATGAATGCTTTTTTTTGTTTTGGTAATGTTGAGTTTTGATATTGTTGGTATGCAATATCAGCAAGCACATAATATGCATCAGCAAAATCATGGTCTTCTTCTAAGGCTTTCAGTAGGTAATTATTACTTTGATCACGATTTTCATAATAGAGTTCCATGGCTTTAGCAAAATGTTCTTGTGCTTTTTTGTTTTCAGATAAACCACAACTGTCACTGCGGGGCACCTGTGCACTAACCATTGTTTGAAAAACAAAACCAATAATAATAATGAATAATAATACTTTTTTCATATTACTGCAAAAATAATGTTAGCGTATTAACGTACTCATATTTTTTAAATTGTTTATCAGAAAAAATAAATCTCAGTAAACTACAGCATCGACAGGATGGTAAAAAGAGCAAACACAATACTGGCAATTCCATTCAATGTGCCAAAAGCAAGGTTTATATGTGATATATCACGTGGTGTTACAATGCAATGCTGATAAATAAGTAAGGCTGTAAATAAAGCAGCTCCCAGCCAAAAGACACAGTTTCCCTGATATACGATGCCGAAAATCAACAAAAACCCAAGACTCAGGAGATGAGTTATTGCCGAAACAATAAGTGATTTCTTTCTTCCAAGCAGAACAGGTATGCTTAAAAGCTTGTTTATTTTATCGAAACTTTCATCCTGCAAGGCATATAAAATATCAAAGCCTGCTGTCCAGAAAAGAACCATACCGGAAAGCAATACCGGAAGCAGCTCAAAATGAGCACTTGCCACCAGGA
Organism: Bacteroidales bacterium; assembly: GCA_049975305.1. GTDB lineage: Bacteria > Bacteroidota > Bacteroidia > Bacteroidales > ML635J-15 > JAQIBY01. The sequence continues at coordinate 4,740 of JBNGDT010000132.1, forward strand.
ACGCTGCTGTTGGAGCAATGGCCAGTGAAAGTCCGAGAATATAATGAGATAATCCCGTAAATCGTTTAGTGTATGAATATCCTGTGATGATCAACAGTGCCACGGGAGATAAAAAGAACACCAGTTGATTGATGAACCATGTTATGCCAACAAACATAATCATGTTGATGATTATAAAAGCCAAAGCATGATTGGGGTTGATTTTACCTGACGGGATTTCGCGGGAGGCTGTGCGTGGATTCAATTTATCTATGTGTGCATCGGCATACCGGTTGAACCCCATGGCCGTGTTGCGTGCCAGTACCATACAAATAATCACCAAAACAATATCTTTCCATTCAAATTCATAGTTGTAATGAAGGATAGCCAGAAAATATCCGGTCAATGCAAAAGGCATAGCAAAAATGCTGTGACTGAATTTTACCAGCGAAGCATAATATTTTATGGTTGATACCAGTTTTTTGAAATTAAACATGGCGCAAAAATAATAAAATGCTCACTGATTTATCAATATTGTTGTGTTGGCTTTATGATATAAGCTTGAGTGTTAACGCACAAAAAAGCCGGCATCAATAGCCGGCTTCCATGTGTCAGTGTTGAAGGCTTATTGTTGTTCAGCCATTCTTTTGTAATAGTTGTACCGTCTTTTGGCATCCTCTTCTGTGATTTTAAAGAGACTTTTGGCTTCTTTAGGGAATGTCCTTGTAAGGGAAAGGAATCGTGTTTCTTTCATAAGGAAGTCTTGGAAGGTATCCCAATCCGGCTCTTTGCTATCTAATGTAAATGGATTTTTCCCTTCTTTTTCCAGCAGGGGATTGTAACGGTAAATGTGCCAGAATCCGGATTTTACAGCATCGGCTTCCTCGGTTTGAGTTTTTTCCATCCCTCTGCGTAAACCATGATTAATACATGGAGCGTAAGCAATGATCAATGAAGGTCCGGGATAAGCTTCTGCTTCTTTGATGGCTTTAAAGAATTGATTTTGGCTGGCTCCCATGGCAACCTGGGCAACATACACAGAGCCGTAAACCATCGCCATAGCACCAAGGTCTTTTTTCGATGATTTCATGCCGCTGGCAGCAAATTTAGCCACCGCACCAACAGGAGTCGATTTGGAAGCCTGTCCTCCGGTATTGGAATACACTTCAGTATCAAGCACAAGCAGGTTTACATCTTTACCTGAAGCGATGACATGGTCCAGTCCTCCATACCCTATGTCATAAGCCCAACCGTCACCGCCAATAATCCAAACGGATTTCTTAATCAGGTAATCTTTAAATTCTCTGATGTTTTTGGCAGCATCGTCGTTTAATTTCTCCAATCTGGCAAGCAATATTTCACTGGCCTCTTCCGAACCTTTGGCATCGTTCATATTATCAATCCAGTTTTGACCCAATTCTTTGGTTTCTGCATCCCAGTCTGCATTTTCAATCCATAATTTGATTTTTTTACGCATTTTATTAATACCGGTAGCGATACCGAATCCATATTCAGCATTGTCTTCAAACAATGAATTTGCCCATGCCACACCTTTTCCTGATTTGTAATTGAAGGTATAGGGAGTACTTGGTGCAGAACCACCCCAGATGGATGAACAACCTGTAGCGTTGGCTATTATCATTCGTTCGCCAAACAATTGTGTAATGGCTTTTACATATGGTGTTTCACCACATCCTGCGCAAGCTCCGGAGAACTCAAGCAGTGGTTGAGCGAATTGTAAGTTTTTAACAGATTTATCTTTTGGCAGAACGGTATCTTTGTATCCGACTGTCTCATCCATGTATTTAAATCGCTCTGCTTCGTGCATTTGTGTGTCAAGAGGTTTCATAACCAATGCTTTTACTTTGGTTGGACATACATCAACACAATTTTCACAGCCGGTACAATCCAGCGGGCTTACCTGGAGGACATATTTGTATTCTTTGGTTTTACCCAGTCCTTTCAGGCTACGTGTTCCTTCGGGTGCTTTTTTTAGTTCATCATCTGTAAGAAGGAATGGCCGTATTGCTGCGTGAGGACAGACATAAGCACATTGATTACATTGAATACATTCGCCTTCAATCCATTCCGGAACGTTGACTGCAATACCGCGTTTTTCATATTTTGTTGTCCCTGATGGGAATGAACCGTCTTCTCCTCCTTTAAAAACAGAAACCGGAAGGTCATCGCCTGCCTGTGCATTCATTACTTCGGCAACGGTTTTTACAAAATCGGTTCCATCAGGGTTATGAGGTATTTCAAATCCTTTTATTTTGATGTTTTTCCATGATTCCGGAACATCAACTTTAATAACATTCCCGCCACGGTCAACAGCCTGATAGTTCATGTTGACGATATCTTCCCCTTTTTTGCCGAACGTTTTCTGAATCATTTTTTTCATCTCTTTTACGGCAAGTTCGTATGGAATGACTTCTGAAATTTTAAAGAAAGCGGATTGCAGGATGGTATTTGTTCTGCCACCAAGTCCAATTTCTTCGGCGATTTCAGTGGCGTTGATGATGTAAAAATCAAGGTGTTTCTCTGCCAGTGTTTTTTTCATGTGGTCTGGCAGGCGATTTTTGGTTTCTTCTTCATCCCAGATGGAATTAAGCAGAAATGTGCCTCCATCTTTAATGCCACGCAGCATATCATATTTTTGCAGATAAGCAGGTACGTGGCAGGCGACAAAATCAGGTGTGGTTACTAGGTAT
>JBNGDT010000133.1:0-7356 GCA_049975305.1 Bacteroidales bacterium
TTTGTCCCCTTGACGTTCTGGATAGAAAAACAGCCTACTTTTTGTCCATTACACCAAACTTTCATTTTTAACTTTTTAAGACAACCAAATGTAAATTGATTCGTATAGTATATAGATAATTAATAATATTTACGTGGAATGTAAAAATTAAAACCATAGATAACCAAATATTTATGCACGACAGCATTGATTATTTTTGTTATTTTAGCATATTGTATTATGAATGAATTTTTAAATCTTAATAAACCATGTATTATGAAATCATTAAAGCATAATTATAGCACATTACTGATTTTTTTATTTTTGTTTACATTGGGGATTAACAGCCCTGCACAAATCTTTTTAGAGAAGAATAAGTCTGCAGATAACAGAAAAGAAAATTCTGAATATACACAAATTTCAAAATCAGTACTACCTGATACAATTAAAAATAAGGATACCAAAGCGGTAAGGGACCACATTTCTTTTGATTCTGAAGAAATTCAGGAAATGCTCCGGCAAAAGCAACAAACCCCATTGGAAGAATTATACCAGGCCAGTGGTTTGAATAAACCAAACCAACAGGCACCTCCAAATGAAGACACAACATTGTATGATACCCAATTAAAATCAGGAACAAGATCAGTCTATTACCATCCCACAGCAGGTTTACAAAGCACATACAACGGCGCATGCATGGAAAGCATCAATTGCGGTTCATCACACTCGTACTATGACAATGGTGGTGGTGGCAGTGATTATTCAAATAGTATTAATATGATTTACAGGACATTTTGCCCTGATGAACCAGGCCAATGTGTCCGGGCAACCATCAATTATTTCAGTATTGAAGATGACGGGTGGGGCGCTTGTTACGATTGGTTGAGCATCGGTTCAGGACCAACACAGAACAGTACTGTACTTTGGCAGGGGTGCGGATCTTCGGCCAGTCCGGTAACCATGGGTGGGTCTTATTCCAGTACCATCATCTCTACCGATGCAAGTGGATGTTTGGTATTCAGATTTTATTCGGATGGGATAGTTACCGAAGCCGGCTGGGACATTACCCTCGACTGCGTTTCATGCGCTTATGGCCCCAATGGTACTGACCCCAACGATTGTACAAATGCAATCCCCATTTGCGAGGATGAATCCTACTCCGGATCAAGCAGTGGACCAGGTATCTCAAGTGACGGTTGCGCCGGATGCCAAATCAGTGAAAATTACGCTACCTGGTATCACTTTGAAGTGGAAACAGGTGGTACCATGTCACTTACCATTGATCCTGTAAATGATGCTGATGATTATGATTTTGCACTGTATCAAGCCGGTGACTGCGGCACATTGGGAACACCTGTCAGATGCTCTTACGCTGCAAATACAGGAAATGGAGGCATGGTTAACGGAGCTGGTGACACCTCTGAAGATGTAAATGGCGATGGATGGGTTGAAGACCTTGCTGTCAACGCCGGTGAAAGTTACTATTTGCTCGTTAACAACTGGTCAGCAGGTGGTTCTGGATTTAACCTGGACTGGACACTCGGTGGCGGCGGAGCCATGGATTGTTCCATTATTTGTCCTGATATCTCGATGAGTTCCACAGACGAAAGTTGCTCCGGAATCGGTGACGGAACAGCCACAGTAACAATTACCTCAGGCGGATCACCAAATTTTGATTACATGTGGTCAAACAGCGATAACACAATAAACACATCCAGTACATCCAATACAATAACAGGACTCAGCGCCGGCACATACACAGTGTCTGTTTACGATGCTGAAGGATGTGAAGTTATTGATAATGTGACAGTATCAGCCAACCCAAATCCCACTGCCAACGCAGGAAGCAATCAGTCAATTTGCAATGGCAACAATATTACCATCGGTGGCTCCCCTACAGCCAGCGGTGGTAGTCCTCCTTATTCTTTTGCATGGAGCCCCTCTACAGGGCTTAGCAGCACTACAGTGGCCAACCCCACAGCTTCTCCAACATCAACAACTTCTTATACCGTGGTTGTTAGCGACGGAAACGGTTGTACTGCTACAGACAACATGACAGTAACAGTCAATTCCAACCCGGTAGCTGATGCAGGCAGTAATGAATCAATCTGTGATGGTAACAACGTTACCATCGGTGGCTCCCCTACAGCCAGCGGTGGTAGTGGATCTTATACCTATTCATGGAGCCCTTCAACAGGATTAAGCAGCACAACAGTTGCCAATCCTACGTCATCTCCGTCATCTACTACAACATACACAATAGTTGTCACTGATGGCAATGGTTGCACAGCTACAGATGCCATGACCGTAACAGTAAATCCAGGACCGACAGCAAGCGCAGGAAGCGATAAAACCATTTGCGGTGGAGGCAATGTCACTATCGGCGGTTCACCAACAGCCAGCGGTGGTAGTCCTCCTTATTCTTTTGCATGGAGTCCGTCAACAGGGCTTAGCAGTACTACTGCTGCCAATCCTATCGCATCTCCGGCATCAACTACCACTTATACGGTTGTTGTCACCGACGTTAGTGGATGCTCTTCTTCCGATGATGTTATTGTAACGGTAAGTCCAAATCCAACTGCATCCATATCACCAGATCCGGCTGAAATGTGTACGGGAGAAACACTGAACCTTAACGGGAATCCTTCAGGTGGCTCCGGCACTTGGAGCACGCATGCCTGGACAGGCGATACAGGCAATTTATCTTCTACAACCATACAGAATCCAACTTTTTCCACAGCTACAGTCGGCAGTTATAACCTCACTTATACGGTAACCGACAATAATGGATGTACCGCCACAGACAATATCACTGTTGAAGTATATGATACCCCCGATCCCACCATTACAGACCCCGGGGATTTCTGTGATGATGATCCCTCCGCAAACCTCACTGCAGCCTCAAGTGGTGGCACATGGAGCGGCACAGGCATTACCGATGCTTCTGCCGGAACCTTTGATCCTTCGGTAGCAGGTGCCGGCAACCATACCATTACTTATGATGTAGGCACCGGCTTGTGTTCTGCTTCCGACAACATTACCATCACTGTCATACAAACACCCGATGCCACCATTACTGATCCGGGCGATTTCTGTGCTGATGACGCTGCTGTTAACCTTACCGCAGCTACAGGTGGAGGCACATGGAGCGGCCTCGGCATTACAGATGCATCTGCCGGAACGTTTGATCCAACCGCTGCAAACATTGGAAACAATACCATTACCTATCAGGTATCCAATTCCGGTTGTACAGCAACAGATAATATTACCATTGAAGTGTTTGATAATCCCGATCCCACCATTACAGATCCCGGTGATTTTTGCTCGGATGATGCTTCCACGAACCTGTCAGCAGCCTCAAGTGGTGGCACATGGAGTGGTACAGGCATCACCGATGCTTCTGCAGGCACGTTTGATCCTTCAGTGGCAGGTGCCGGCAACCATACCATCACTTATGATGTAGGCACTGGCACGTGTTCAGCTACCGACAATATTACCATCACTGTCATACAAACACCCGATGCCACCATTGTACCACAAAATGATCTTTGCGAAAATGACAGCCCTGTAACCTTATCAGCCGCCACAGCAGGCGGAACGTGGAGTGGAACAGGGGTTTCAGGGAATCAGTTTGATCCTGCTACAGCCGGTCCCGGAAACCATACTATAACGTATCAAGTTAATAATGGCGTTTGCTCTGCTTCTGATAATATCACGATTGTCATCATTTCAATGCCAGATGCCACCATTAATGAAAGCGGCCCCTATTGCGTTGACGACAACGCTGTGAGCCTGAGCGCCGCTACAAGCGGAGGGACATGGAGTGGTACAGGCATAGCAGATGCTACAACAGGCAGTTTTGATCCATCCATTGCAGGCGTAGGAATCCATACCATTACCTATACAATAATTAACGGAGCATGTATGAACAGTGACCAGACTACCGTTGAAGTTATTGACGCTCCGGATGCTTCTATTGTTCCTGCCGGACCTTTCTGTATAGATGGTGCCCCGGTAACACTGGAAGCTGCCACAGGTGGAGGTACCTGGTCAGGTCCCGGTATTATTGATGCGCAAAATGGTATATTTGATCCGTCAGAAGCAGAAGCCGGAAGCAACCTCATCACTTACAATGTAGCGTTTGGAAATTGTATAGGTGTTTCACAGATAAGCATTACGGTTATGGAAAATGCTGATGCTACAATCCTTGAAAACGGGCCTTTCTGTTATAAAGATGAAACCGTAATGTTGCAGTCAAAATACAATGGAGGTGTTTGGTCAGGACCCCACCTAAGTGACAATGGCATGTTTAATATTAGGGCTGCCGGCCCGGGAAATTACACCATATCCTATACCATTGATGGCATCTGCGGAAACACTGACACCGCTGTTATTACTGTTTATCCTTCAGATTTTATTGACAATTACCTGGTGCAGAATCCCCATTGTTACGGGACAGATGGTGGCAGCGTCATGTTTTATGTGAGTGGTGGCACACCTCCTTACGAATATTATTGGGAATATGGGTATTCTGATACAGCATTCATAGATGGTCTGCGGGCAGGCACGTATAAATTTACTGTCAGCGATGCCTTTGATTGTGAAAGTAAAGTAACCATTGAGCTCCATGATGGAGAAAGAGACTGCCTTAGGATACCCAATGCTTTCACCCCAAATGGAGATGGTGTAAATGATACGTGGATCATTGAAAATCTCGATTTTTATCCACGTGCTTTTATTGAGATATTCAATCGCTGGGGACAAAAACTCTATGAAGGACATCCTGATGATGAACCGTGGGATGGCACTACCATGAACGGAAAAACCGTTCCCACCGGAACCTATATATATACCATCAGACCTGAAACTGAAAATAGCATGGAAAGAATAACAGGGACGGTATCTGTTGTGAAATAACCGTTGTCATATAGAATATAAACCTAAAATTTAACTCCAATACCGGCCTCGAACTCAAATGCGGATATGCGGACACCCTGTGTCATGATGTAATGATAATACATACAACCATGAATAAAAAAAGCAGGTGATATGTTGTAATCAAATCCTGCCGAAGGAGACAGACCAAAGTAACCAGCAGTATTGGTACCATCATTTCCAAAGGCACCAAAACGGTATAATCCCATGTTTCCACCAACGTAAGGGACAAAAGCATTATTGCCGAAACGGTATTCAAACATCCCCAGCACAGGCATACCATATTCCGTGATATGACCATGCAAATTTTCGTATGAATTGATGTGATATCCCAGGCTGGCTCCTACAGTAATTTTATCGTTGACATCAAACCGGATAGCGAATGAAAACCCCATATAAGCCTTGGCTTCATAAGTTAAATTAACATTACCGGTTGGAGGATAAAAGGTTTTCAATACGCCTATACCACCGCTTAACTTTGTCTGTCCGTGTGTAGCATTTATCATAAAAACACACATAACCAACATACCTGTTCGCACAATAGATTTCATAATATGCTTTTTTATTTTTGGTGAATAACATCAAAGATTTCATTTCTGTCTAGCTCCAGCCAATACCGGAGTCCGTTTCGTCTGACATCATCCCAGTATGCTTTTGTTAAATTACCGTATTTTTCTATGGACAGGGCAATATCTTTTTCAAACTGCCTAATGTATTTATCTTTCAGAGCCATTGTAATGCGTATTCCATTGTATTCAAACTCCGCTACAGGTCTGTATTTATCAGCTTCAACCACATGAATGGTTCCATAGCCCAATGATGCTCCTGTACTGAATTGCAATCCATCATGCATGCAACTCAATGGTGGTGTTTTCCCGGCATAAGACCATATTTCAAGCTCATTCAGCCCGACATGGAAATATTCCGTTGCACGGATGCCCATTTTTGCTCCGATGATGGAATAAATTCCGAGATGCCCGTGAAACTCATTGGTCATGGCAATGACATTAAACGCATCATAACCATGAGCCCTGATGATAGAATCTGCCAGGTTAGCCACATCATCCTGTAGCCATGGTTTATCAACGGGCATGTTTTTATAGATCACCCCTTCCGTGGGCTTATTCACATCCAGTATGCCCATCATCAGCATTTCCAGTTCTTCGGGACTTCGAGGCACATTGGCATTTCCATTTTTAACAAAATACGGGGGGAACAATACATACACAGGCAAACACTCATCCCAGATATACACCGGGATTTGGCTACTATTGCCTTCCTGTACCTGCTGGCTGTGGAAATTCGTTACAGACGTGGCATATTTGTTATCCATGCTTTTGAGCGCCAGAAAATAATCATCACTTAACCTGTATGCATTGGGGTTACACACAAATTCAACTGTTGAAATGTGTTCAAGCACATATATTGCAGCCAGACTGTCGCGGGTGTAATTCATTCCCGGATCATCCGGATTGTGATACCAGACGACACGGCTGATTTGTACACTGTCTTCAGGGTATGTCTTCAGCAACGCTGCCAGGTTGGTTAATGTGCCGCTTACAAGGTAAATATCCTTACTGCGGTGTGCATTGAGCCTTTCGTGAATTAATGTTACCGCATCTTTCTGATAATCAAAACCAGGATATCCGGGCCATACAAGACTTGAAGCAAAATCACGATGCATAAATTTTTTATTCAGGCTTTTTCCGGCTGCCACAGGGATACCTTCGTGTCCAAAATATGCAAGCATGCCTTTGATTCGTTTTGCCCCTTCCTGCGGTGACAAAACACCATCATTTGTAACAATGGCATTGACATTGAAATCTTTGGAAGCCAAAATGAACTGCAACATCCTGAAATCATCAATACCACAATCCGTATCAACGATCAGGTTATATTCAGCTTTTTTGTGCGCTAAAGCGGGGATACACAAAGTAAGCAAAAGCAAAATAAGCAACAGGCTACGCCGGTTCATACAATTATCATTTTCATTGTAAAGGTAACACAAATTCAGGATGTCGGAAACAGTATTTTTGGGCAGCGGGAAAAGTGTTTGTTCCCAGGGAAAATTGTCTCCGCCTCTGCCTGCTACCTTCCGCCTTCTATGCCGTTTTTTGCTATTCTGCAGAACAGGGGTTTCGCCTGTCACCCTTTCTGCAGTGCAAAAAATACGGCATAGAAGGCAGAAGGGTAATCCGGCGCCGGCGGGCTGCAGGGTAAAATATCTTTTCCCAGTCAGTCAGGCAAAGTAGGGAAGCAATTTGATTTGCTCATTAAATCTTTCAAATGATGCGATTATAATCAACCACCCCGGAAGGCCGTTGCTCGTTATAATCTTTATTCCCTTATAATGATCTGGTGATTGGTTACTCCCTGTTCAGCATTTACCTTAAGGGCATCTCTAAAAACTACTTTTTTCAATGCCGTATTTTGAAACAAATA
>JBNGDT010000134.1:0-7196 GCA_049975305.1 Bacteroidales bacterium
AAACCCAACACGCCAAAATATACGATGCCAGTGGAAAACTTATCCTCACCAAACCCATCCGCACAAAAACCACCACCCTTAACATCAGAAATGTGAAACCAGGAAATTATATCCTCAAAATCAATGGCATAAGTAATGGTTTTACGGTGGTGCGGTGATACGAATATACCACCACCTGTCAGGTGGTTTAGGGTTTAACAAAGTACTGGTATTCAATAAATTTAACTTTGTGATTTTTTTGTTTCTTTACCGTCATGCGTCTGTGCAAGGATGTGGGATAAAATGACTTTTTAGACCGGTCTCTTAAAGATGTTGTTCTCTTCATTGTGTAATTGAATGCTAAAGAACAATCATAATGACATACAATGTCAGGAACGGAATAATCATCAACAAGGAATCCAGGCGATCCAGTATGCCACCATGTCCGGGGATTAGATTGCCACTGTTTTTCTCACCTGCCATGCGTTTGAGTTGGCTGATTAACAGGTCTCCTAACGTTCCAAAAACAGCAACGATAATGATTACGCCCAGCCATTGTGGGTTTGTGAGCAAATCCCATGTACGGTTTAAGAACCATACTGCAGGAAACAAAAATATCACACCCCCAAAAAACCCTTCCCATGTTTTACGGGGTGAAATGCGGGGAACCATTTTATGTTTACCCAATAATCTTCCTGTTAAATAAGCAAAACTGTCAAACACCCAGATAAGGATGAGTGCCGACAATAAAAATTCAGGGTGGTAATAGTGACTGAAAAGGGAAAAATTCATGTTAACAAAGGAAATCTGTGTTGGAACCCAAAGCAATATTGCTGTCATGGAAAGTGGGAATGCTACGTAGCTTGCTGACATAAAATTAGGCAGGATGGATTTTTTGCCATTGGGTTTCAGTGCTGCTGTGATGAATAATAAGACAAAAGGAATCACCAGCACAATCCATAAGATGAAATGAATTTTATTCAATGCCAGGACAAGAAAAACAAAGGCCACAAAAAAAGGGGTACATGTAGCGGCTGCAAAAGGAAACACAATAAGGCCTGACTTTTGCAACAGCCGGGCAAATTCCAGTGATGCCAGAAAACCAAAGATAATCATGAGGATAGCCCAGATATACCATGCGGATATCAGGGCGGTGATTATCACGGCCACAAAAATCATCCCGCTGATGCTTCGGGTGAGCAGATTATACAATTTCAAGGTCTTTTTTAAATTGATTTATCAATTCCAGCGCTTCGTTTGCAAAGTCCTTTTCTACCATTACATCAATTTGTCCAAACAAATATGAGCTGTCTTTTTTATTCATTTGCACTGCCGGGATACCTGCGTTTTGCAGGTGTTGTTCAGCCATCGTGGCCAGGTGGTTTTTCCCGGAAGAAAACACAATTGTCCAGTCCTGTTCTTGTGTCATGATTTTGAAGTGTCTTTCTTGTTTTTATCGCTTGATTTTGATGATTTCCCGGATCCAGATCCTGCTTTCGAGGATGTTGTCTTGGTTCCGGATGTTTTTTTATCGCTTTTTTTTGTCTCTTCTTCCTTTTTCGCTTTACCGGAACCGGCAGGTTCTGATTTTTTACCTTTGCTTTTATTGTTTTTTTTGTTCATTTCTTTTAACAGTTGTTGCTCTTCTTCGGGTATTTGTCTTTTTCCAAAAATCTTTTCCAGATCATCACTAAAAATAACTTCTTCTTCAAGCAGTTTTTCAGCAAGCTTTTTCAGACCATCAATATTTTTTCTTAACACCTCTTTTGCTCTGGCATATTGTTTCTCAACAATGTTTCTGACTTCTTTATCAATAAGCTTGGCTGTTTCTTCGCTGTATGGTTTTGTAAAATTATACCCCGCTTGATCGGAGGAATCATAATAAGACAAATTACCAAGTTTTTCGCTCATCCCAAAGTATGTTACCATAGCAATGGATTGTTTGGTCACTTTTTCAAGGTCGTTAAGGGCACCTGTAGAAATGCTATTGAACATAACCTCTTCAGATGCTCTTCCCCCGAGAGCTGCACACATTTCATCCAGCATTTGTTCGGTGGTTGTAATTTGTCTTTCCTCGGGCAAGTACCATGCTGCACCAAGGGAACGTCCCCGCGGAATGATAGTTACTTTAAGCAGCGGACTTGCATGCTCAAGTAACCAACTCACCGTGGCGTGTCCGGCTTCGTGATATGCAATGGTGCGTTTTTCCTTTTTTGAAATGATTTTGTTTTTTCTTTCCAGCCCGCCAATAATACGATCAACAGCAGCCAGGAAATCTTCCCGCTCAATGGATTTTTTGTTGTTACGGGCGGCTATCAGGGCAGCTTCGTTACACACATTGGCAATATCAGCACCGGAAAATCCAGGTGTTTGTTTAGCCAGCAGACTGATATCCACATTTTTGGATAATTTCAGCTTTTTGGTATGCACTTTGAAAATCTCAGAGCGTTCGTTTAAGTCAGGCAGATCAACATGAATTAGCCTGTCGAAACGGCCTGCTCGCAGCAATGCTTTATCCAGTATATCTGCACGGTTTGTTGCCGCAAGAATAATGACACCTGAATTGGTATCAAAACCATCCATTTCCGTCAACAACTGGTTCAACGTGTTTTCACGTTCATCGTTGGAGCCTATGTTGGGATTACGCCCCCTGGCACGTCCGATGGCATCTATTTCATCAATAAAAACAATACAAGGGGCTTTTTCCTTGGCTTGTTTAAAAAGATCCCTGACACGTGAAGCACCCACACCAACAAACATTTCAACAAAATCGCTTCCTGACATGGAATAAAAAGGGACATTGGCTTCACCGGCAACAGCACGCGCAAGCAGGGTTTTTCCTGTCCCCGGCAAACCGACAAGCAGCGCTCCTTTTGGAATCTGGCCGCCAAGATCGGTATATCGTTTGGGATTTTTCAGAAAATCAACAATTTCCATAACCTCAACTTTGGCTTCTTCCAATCCCGCAACATCACTGAAGTCAACCTTGATGTTTTTTTCTTTGTCAAAGAGCTGGGCTTTGGATTTTCCGACATTAAAAATCTGGCTTCCACCACCTCCTCCACTTATGCGGCGTAACATGAAAACCCATAATAATATCAGCAATCCGAAGGGGATAACCCATGACAGGATGCTGCCGAGATAATCGTGTTCTGTTTTATACTCGGCAACTACTTTCTCTTCTTCGGGTTTGTTTTTTTGTGCTTCAGCCAGTTGTTTTTCAAAGGTTTCAATATCACCAATGTTAAAATAATATTGCGGGCCGCTACTCATACTCATTCCCCCTCTGGCAGCATCATCATATTTGCCCTGGCTCAATGCCTGGTCATTCAGATATATTTCTACTCGTTCCTTGTTTACTACCACAAGCCGTTCAACATCATTGTTGGCAAGCATTTCCCTTTCGAACCGATAGCGTGTAATTTTTTCGGGACTTCCGCCAAAATTTATGAAATGCATAGCAATGAGAATGAGGGCAATTGCTCCAAACATCCAATATGCACTAAACTGTGGCTTATTATTGCTTGGCTTTTTATTCTGATTGTGACGATCAGGTTTTTTATTGTTTGTATTGATATTAAATCCTTTTTCCTTATTATCCTTATTGGTTGACATAGCAACTATTTGATGTTCCGTATAATTATTTCATAAACCGAAACTTATTTTACATTAAGATATTTACTAACTATTCTGTTATTTCTAATAACGGGGCATCTCCCCATAAATTTTCCAATTGATAAAATGAACGGTATTGGGGTTGAAAAATATGAACCACAACATCAACATAATCCAGAAGTACCCAATGGGCGTTGTCCATTCCTTCTTTATTATAAACCATTTCGTTCAATTTTTGTTTTGCACGAGATAATATTTCGTTGACAATGGCATATACCTGCACATCCGAGTTGGCATGACAAACAACAAAATAACTCGCTACAGCATTATCCAAAGCACCCAAATCAATATTGACAAGATTTCCCCCTTTTTTATCAATTATAGCTCCGTTTATTGTTTTGAGCAACGATTCAGTATGTGACTGTTCATTGTTTTTTGCCATAAATTTTTTCACAAAGGTAAGAAATCAGGCATAAACTAATATGCATTTTAACAAAATAAAAACGTTACTAGAAATGATGACGTTTTTATTGTTGACCGTTAATAGAAAATCAGGTTTTTTACTTAGGGCCTGTCTTCTTCCATTTGTTTCATTTCTTCGTTGAAGATTTTTTCAAATTTTTGTTTGTCATAATCAACCTGGAGTTTCTGATTCTGAGACAGGTTATTATTAATGCCGTTCAGCATGGCCTCTTTACTTACTTCAATAGCCAGATAAGTGGTATATTTGTTGTTGGCTTCTTTGTAAGTTTCTTCACAGGTAACAGCAACATCAACAAGTGTTTGTTTTACCACTTCACGTGTAAGGTTTTCAAATTTGGCTTCAAACTGGGAATTTTCTCCAAATTCTGTTTCATTGACATACCTGTCAGTAACTGCTTTGATTTTGGTTTCAATGAATCCTGCAAGCCTTTGTTTCGAGGCTGTTAATGCTTTTTCGCGGGATAAATTCATATCCTGTGATGTAGCACTCGCATCCGCCCTGAAAAACTCAGAGTCTGACCTGCCTTCACTTTGACAGGGGATAGACATCAGTTCGGCACCTTCATTGGCAGGCTTACCTGCGTCTTTTTCTCGTTTACATGAAGTGAAAATCATGGCTGTGGAAACAAATCCTATCAGCAAAACGTTTTTAATTAGTGTTGTTTTTTTCATCATAAAGGTTTTTAAAGGTTAAAAATCTGATTAAAATTACAATAAAATTCTTATGTTGCAATTAACATTTCAAAATGTAAAGAAACAAAAGTTATGCCATTATGAGTAAAAAGAACAAAAATAATACCTATGGGTTTGATAAAAAGGCAGTTAAAAAGCAGATTGTGGATATGTTTCACTATAATCCTAAACGGAATTTAAATTATAAACAGGTATCAAAGTTGATGGAAATATATGATACACCAACTATGAAGCTGATATTAATGATTCTTGAAGAGATGGCTGAGGAGAAAAAGCTGGTGGAAATCCATCCAGGAAAATACCGGATAAACATTCAGGCCGGCCATATCACAGGGAAAGTTAAAATCACAAGAAAAGGCTTTGCCACCATCATTACCCCCGATGTAGAAAAAGAAGTCATTGTAACCTGGAAAAATTTGAAATCTGCATTGCAGGGGGACAAGGTAAAAGTAAGGTTGTTTGCCAAGCGGAAAGATTTTTCGTATGAAGGTGAAGTAATTGAAATTTTGGAACGACACAAAGACCATTTTGTCGGAATAATAGAAAAAGGACACAATTTTGCTTTTTTAATTCCCGATGGAAAATTCATTCCTTTTGACATTTTCATCCCACCTGGTAAAATGAATGGGGCGCAGGATGGTGAAAAAGCCATTGTGAAAATCACAAAATGGCCTAAACGCACACGCAGCCCAGAAGGGGAAGTGGCGGAAGTGTTGGGTATGCCCGGTGAAAATAATGTGGAAATTCATTCCATTATTGCTGAATATAACCTGCCTTATGCTTTTTCTGATGAAGCTGAAAAAGAAGCCTGTAACATACCCGATAATATTCCTGCTCAGGAAATCAAACAACGTGAAGATTTCAGGAATGTTCCCACATTTACTATTGATCCGGAGGATGCAAAAGATTTTGATGATGCCTTGTCTGTACGCAAACTTAAAAACGGCTTGTGGGAAATTGGGGTTCATATTGCAGATGTAACGTATTATGTAAAAGAAAACACAGAACTCAATCGGGAGGCTGAAGACAGAGCTACATCTGTATATCTTGTTGACCGTGTGGTGCCAATGTTGCCTGAGCGTTTGTCAACTAAACTGTGTTCTTTGCGCCCGGGTGAGGATAAATTGTGTTATTCTGTGATCCTGAAAATGAATGACGAGGCTGAAGTACAGGATTATCGTATTTCCCGCACCATCATCAACAGTAACAAACGTTTTACTTATGATGAAGCCCAGTCAATCATTGAATCCGGCAAAGGCAAATTATCAAAAGAGATTCTCAAGGTTCAAAAATTCGCAGAAATTCTACGTGATAAGCGGGTTAAACGCGGTGCATTTAATTTTGAAAGGGACGAAATAAAATTCCGGTTGAATGAAAATAAAAAACCCATCGGCGTTTATTTCAAAACCATGAAAGAGGCCAACTGGTTAATTGAGGAGTTTATGCTGCTTGCAAACCGTAAAGTGGCCCAGTTTATTGGCAAAAACCAGGAAAAACACCTTACCTTTGTTTACCGTATTCACGATGAGCCGCATCCTGATAAAATATCATCCTTTCGGTCATTTATAAAAAATTTCGGATACGATGTCTCCGGAAGTTCAGATTCAAAAAAACTTTCTTCATCAATGAACAAGTTGTTGCAAAACATCAAAGGAAAACCCGAACAGCACGTTATTGAAAACCTTGCTATTCGTTCAATGGCAAAAGCTGAATATTCCACGCAGAACATCGGGCATTACGGCTTGTCTTTTGATTATTATACCCATTTCACATCACCCATCCGCAGGTATCCTGACATGATGGTACACCGGCTATTAACGCGGTATATGAATAATGGCAAAAGTGCAGATTCAAAATATTACGAATCATTGTGTGAACATAGCAGTGAATTGGAACAAAAAGCGGTAAGTGCTGAACGTGCCTCCGTTAAATTTAAACAGGCAGAGTTTTTGAAAGAACGAATTGGAAATGAGTATGATGCTATTATTTCCGGTGTTAAAGAATGGGGCTTGTTTGCAGAAATCAAAGAAAACGGCTGTGAAGGTCTTATTCCGGTCAAAAGTTTGGATGATGATTTTTATTATTACGATGAAGATAATTATCAGCTTGTTGGCAAACACAAAGGCCGTAATTTTATGCTTGGCGATGAAATAAAAGTAAAGATTCAAAAAGTCAATGTCATAAAAAAACAGGTGGATATGACACTGGTTTGATTAGTGTTTTTCTATAGTAACTGATCAGTATCAATAAGAGTAGCTTCTCACCTCACCGCAATGGCGCAAAGTCGCAAAAGTTTGAAATTTGTAAATTAAATTGTTCAATTGTTTATATGTACTTCCTCTGGATATTGAGGATGTTACTCTTTTCCCCATTTCTCAGCGTCTTATCGTCTTTGCGGTGAAAATTGTGCGCGTCTGTCTTTTAAT
>JBNGDT010000135.1:0-7171 GCA_049975305.1 Bacteroidales bacterium
GAGTCACACAATACCTTCTTTGATGAAATCATGTAAATGAACCATGCCGAGGTATGAGCCATTTTCAATAACGATGAGTTGTGTGATGTTGTTTTTTTCCATGATTTTAAATCCATTGATAGCTAATGTATCAGGAGTGACTGTTTTTGGATTTTTAGTCATCAGGTCTTTGGCTTTCAATGTTTCGATTTTATCAAATTGAAATTGCAGCATACGTCGCAGGTCCCCGTCGGTAATAATGCCTGCCAGTGTGTTTTCTTTTGTAAGCACAGCCGTGGCTCCCATGCGCTTGCTGCTGATTTCTGTGATGATTTTATTAACAGATGTTGTCGTGTAAACCATGGGAGTTTCATTGTACGGATAAATGTCTTTTATCTTCAGATACAATTTTTTCCCCAGCGAACCACCCGGGTGTACTTTGGCAAAATCTTCAGGAGTAAACCCCCTTTTATGAAGCAAACAGATGGCCAAAGCATCTCCAATGGCAAGTTGGGCCGTGGTACTTGAGGTTGGAACCATGTTGTTGGAGCAGGCTTCTTGTGATACTGTGGCTTTTAACACAAGGTTGGCATGGGTGGCAAGAAAAGATTTTTGGTTGGATACAATTGCAATGATGGAGTTTTTAAAGGATTGTATAAATGGAATCAGTACTTTTATTTCGGAGGTGTTGCCGCTTTTTGACAGGATAATAACCACATCTTCTGGTTGAATGATACCCAGGTCACCGTGAATGGCGTCGGCTGCATGCATAAAAATACCGGGCGTCCCTGTAGAGTTTAAGGTAGCAACAATTTTATTCGCAATGTTGGCACTTTTGCCGATTCCGGTAACAATTACCCTTCCTTTTGATTGATAAATCAGTTCAACTGCTTTCGTAAAATCTTCATCCACATAGTTAATCAGATTTTCAATTGCTTTTGCTTCTTTTAGCAAAATTTCTTTTGCGATCCTTTGTATCTTATCCACCATAAAAATTATTTTATCAAAATTTTTACAAATAAACGTTAATTCATTCCAAAACATATTTTGGAACTAAAGATAATTATTAAATTTGATTAAAATAAAAAATAAGCTCTGATGAAATATAATGAAGATACCATTCATGAAGTGCTCAAAAAATATTTTGGGTTTGACAATTTTAAAGGATTACAAAAAGAAGTGATACACGCACTCCTTGATGGTAATGATTGTTTTGTTTTAATGCCGACAGGGGGAGGCAAATCCCTGTGTTATCAGTTGCCTGCCATGGTAAGCGAAGGCACAGCGATTATCATTTCTCCCCTGATTGCCCTGATGAAAAACCAGGTGGATGCCATGCGCGGATTCAGTTCAGATTCCGGAATAGCACATTTTCTGAATTCCTCGTTGACAAAAGCAGAAATTCAAAAAGTAAAAGCTGATGTGTTGAGTAAGCGTACAAAATTACTGTATGTGGCACCTGAATCATTGGGAAAAGAAGAAAATGTAGAATTTTTGAGAAAAGTGAAAATATCATTATATGCTATTGATGAAGCTCATTGTATCTCAGAATGGGGGCACGATTTCAGGCCGGAGTACAGGCGTATTCGCCCTATTCTTAATAATTTAAGTGATGCTCCCATAATTGCACTCACAGCAACGGCCACACCAAAAGTGCAACACGATATTCAAAAAAATTTGCATATGCTCGGGGCTAAGGTGTTTAAATCTTCTTTTCGCCGTGAAAACCTGTATTATGAAGTAAGGGATAAAAAAAATGCCACAACTGATTTAATCCGGTTCATTAAAAAAAATCCCGGAAAATCAGGGATCGTGTATTGCCTGAGTCGCAGAAAAGTGGAAGAGCTTACAGAAACCTTACAGGTGAATGGTATTAATGCTTTGGCTTATCATGCAGGTATGGACTCCCTGACAAGAACACAAACGCAGGATAAGTTCCTGATGGAAGAAATTGATGTCATTGTGGCTACCATTGCTTTTGGAATGGGTATTGATAAACCAGATGTTCGGTTTGTTATCCATTACGATATTCCCAAAAGCCTCGAATCGTATTACCAGGAAACAGGCCGTGCCGGACGCGACGGTGGTGAAGGGAAATGCATTTGTTTTTATAGTTATAAGGATATTGAGAAACTTGAAAAATTTATGCAAGGCAAACCTGTGGCTGAACAGGAAATTGGCAAACAATTGCTTAACGAAACCGTGGCTTATGCCGAATCAAGTATCTGTCGTGTCAGGCTGTTGCTGAATTATTTTGGTGAACAACTCCAAGAAGATTGTGGCTATTGTGACAATTGCCTGCATCCCAAACAAAAATTTGAAGGGAAAGAGTATGTTCAAATTGCCCTTGAATCTATCCTTACGGTAAAAGAGAGGTTCAAAGCAGAACATCTTGCCAATGTACTGTCCGGAAAAACCAATGCCGCTGTCTATGCATACAAACACGACAAATTGGATATTTTCGGCATGGGCAGGGACCATGATCCAAAATTCTGGAATTTGGTTTTCAGGCAAGCATTGATAGCGCATCTTATCAGAAAAGATATTGAGAATTACGGACTGCTCAAACTTACCGATAAGGGAAGGGAATTTTTGGAAAACCCTTATGATTTTATCCTGGTGAAAAACCATGATTACGACGAAGCAGATTCCGACACTGAAATGGAAGGCTATGGTGGTTCAAGCGCATCTGACCAGGTGTTGTTTGCTATGTTGAAAGACCAACGCAAAATCATGGCCAAAAAACTGGATTTGCCTCCTTATGTTATTTTCAGTGATCCTTCCTTACAGGAAATGGCAACACAATACCCAATAACAGAGGATGAACTCATTAAGGTATCAGGGGTTGGTACAGGCAAAGCCAAAAAATACGGGAAATCCTTTTTGGATATCATCAAAAAACACGTTGAAGAAAATAACATTGACAGGCCACAGGATATGGTTGTGAAATCGGTGGTTAAGAAATCAGGCAATAAAGTGTATATCATCAAAAGCATTGATAAAAAAATGCCACTTAGTGACATTGCCGATGCAAGAGGGCTGACAATGCTTGAGTTGATTGAAGAAATTGAAGCGATTATCAATGCAGGAACAAAAATTAACATTGATTATTACCTGAATGAAATCATGGACGATGAAAGAATAGAAGAAATCTATGATTATTTCATGGAAGATTCTGAAATCGGTTCTGTGGAAGAGGCACTTGAAGAATTTGAAGATGAGGATTATACTGAAGAAGAAATTCGTCTGGTACGCATAAAATTTATTTCTGCCGAAGGAAATTAATGCACAGAAGGTTTTTCATAACTATGCAGGCACATTTGCAGTGAATGTCTAATTTTGCTGATATCAGTTTTCAACCGGACGTCCTTTCCAAGATGACCTGGTGAAATAAGCTGTTAGTGTAGTTATTACCGTCCAGAAAGGATAGATGGCACTGAAAACAATATTGTCTGTCAGCCGGTATTGTATATGGTATTTTGATGATACCAAAAACATCAGCAAATTATCATACAATATTTTAAACAACCAAAGGCTTAGCAGGATTATCCATGCTTGATAAATTATCAGAGCGGGGATGCTGACTATAAATCCCACTTGAATAAATCCAAAAATGAGCATGGTTAATTTACTGCTGCCAAAACGGTAATGTTTTGTTTTGCTCATCCATCGTGCACGTTGCTGTATTAACATGCCCCATGTTTCAGATGCCTTTGTTTTTACAAGTGATTCCTGTTCTGTGTTGAAAGCAATGGTGGCTTTATTTGCTTTTAAGTTTTCCATCAGAAAAATATCATCGCCTGAACTGACACTGTTTTTAAAAGGGTCTTGCAATGTATTTAACGTGTTGCGGTTGATTACCATGTTGGCAGCATTGCTTAATACCGGTATTCCAAGACCTGCCGTTCCCATGGTTACAGCAAGTAAACTGAGCGACTCTGCAGACTGTAATTGTGCTGTAGCCGATGTTCCCGTATGAATAACAGGCCCTATCAGCATATCTGTTTTTTTTGTTGCTGCTTGTGTGACCATGCTTTTGATCCAGTTTGGAGGCAAACTGCAATCTGCATCTGTGAAAAGGATGTATGCATAGTTGCTTTTTTCTAATCCGTTCCGGAGGGCTTCTTTTTTCCCTTTTTGATCCGGGTGCAGATGCAAAAGTGTTGCATTCAGATGGTGTTTATTTATTGCTTCACTGATGATTTTATCTCCCCCATCCGTGGAATGGTCATCAATAAATATAACATGAAACAGGGTGGATGGATAGGTTTGATTTAACAGGTCATGTAACAGCTTATGTAAATTGTTTGCTTCATCGCGGAAAGGAATCACAACATCAACCTGAGCGGGGGTGGTGAGTGGCTGGTGATTTTTGTTTTCCTTATACAACCTGATTATCCCTGCTGCCATGAAGCTCAGAAAAGAAGAGTAAACCAGTATCAACAACAACACAAAAATCCACATTGGTTATAAATGTTTTTAAATATATTTCCTGACTTAGGTTGACAGAAAATATCAAGGTTAAAGTTAACAACGCAAAGTTCAAAATAAAATTCAATCTCCAACCCCCAAAAGAACAAGTTTATACTTGTGTTTCGTGTACCGGGTTTGTTGTTTATCATGAGGGAGTTATTTTGAGATTTGGATTTTGAGTTTCCCAGTTTATCCGGGTTAGGGTTTTATCCATTCAAGCATTTGATAATTTGTTTTGTGCATGCCGGTTTTTTCATACACATGGATGGCATTTTGATTGGCTTTGTCCACGTAAAGGCGTATTCCTTTGTAATCGCTGTTGTTTTTAACAATGTCTTTGAGATAGGCATACATAGCGTTATACACTCCTTGCTTACGGTATTCCGGTATCACATAAACCGATTGCAGCCAGATAAAAAAACCGGCACGCCAGTCACTCCACTCCGGTGTTACCATAAAACAACCAAGCAGTTTTTTGTTTTGCTCAGCTACAAAATACCTGGCTTTTTGAATGTCGTTTATTACTGCTGTGATACCACGTTCCACCGTTTTATTTTCCAGCGTGATGTTTTCTGTTTCCCGGGCCATAGCCATTTGAAATGCTACAAGTTCCTTGATGTCACATTTAATTGCTGGTCGTATTTTCATGTTTAATGATTTTTTGGTTTAACAAGAACAATGCGCCCATGAGGGCAACAAAGAGAACGTTTATAACCCACAGCAAAACCGATGCCGAAATTACGGTGCTTACCTGGGTAGTGAAAGGCAAGAAAAATATCCCGGTAAGGCTGCCACGCAAACCCGGTTCGCCGAGGGTGAAAACCGGCAACATGCTCATCAGAAAATACACATTGGCTGCTGCCACAAACACATGCTGCAAATCAATATCCAGCGCAAACATACGGCAAATTAAATAAAACTGACCGATAAAAACAGCATACCTGAGCATACTTAATACCAGCAGGTAGAATAAATCTTTTTTATTCACATCGATCAGGTGATGCAGCTTATCCTTGTGTTTTTTCAGAAATCGAATCCGAACCAACAGTTTATAAATCCACGCCAGATTAAAATACAGCATTATGAGCATGATGGCAGTAATTATGGATAACAGGATGGGAAGATGAAATTTATCCGTTATAA
This sequence comes from Bacteroidales bacterium, assembly GCA_049975305.1. Lineage (GTDB taxonomy): Bacteria > Bacteroidota > Bacteroidia > Bacteroidales > ML635J-15 > JAQIBY01. The sequence continues at coordinate 5,596 of JBNGDT010000135.1, forward strand.
GTTGGCCATTTGAACAGGTAAGTAAAAAAAACAAAAGCGCAGGAATCCCGGTAATGAGTGTTGTGGCAAATTGAGCATAACTTCCAATCAGGCTAAGAACAGTCCCTTCAACCCTGTTTTTATGTTGCAGATACAAAATGCGGCCGGCAAATTCTCCGATACGATTTGGGGTAAACATGCCTATACTGACCCCACTCATTACAGAACGAAAGGCTTTGAACCAACTGAAAGGCTGAAGGCGTTTTGCCAGGAACTGCCATTTTCCGGCTTCAATGCCCCAGTTTATCAGCATCATGAGAAAAATAGCAAACAAAAACTTACCGTTATCTGAAAAAGCATGTTTTACAGCCTCCCATACCTTGTGAATGTCCTGTGAATTTTTAACCTGGAAATAAACGAGCAGATAAGCTCCGATGACAATCAGAATTTTGATTAAAAAGTCTGTGGTTTTTCGTGTCAGCATGCATTAAAGCTGCTTTCGGTTAATAATAGGCAGGCCCACTACGGATATAAGGCCAAGCACAATCAACATAATCGTTTGTAAGCTATGTACAACCAGGGCGAAAAGTTTAGCATCGCCCTCAAGCACACCAAAAATCATCATGGTTTGTATGGTCATGAAATGCCATGCGCCCATGCCATTGGGTGAAGGGGCTACCATGCCAAAACTACCGGCAACAAAAACGACCAGGATTGATAACATGTGCATCGATGGTATATCCTCGAAAGCAGGCAGGCATAAATACAGCATAAAATAATAAGCAACAAAAATCAATACAGACAGAAATACATAACGCCAGGTGTGTTTTAAGCGTGTGATGGTTTTGATGCCGGAGAAAAAGTTCCGGATAAAGTCACCGGTTTTTTTGAAAATCTTGTATTTATCAAGCCGGCCTTTGGCTATGTAATATAGGGATACCAAAATAACAACAGAAGCAAGCACAAACAATATCCAAAAACCGGGGGAAAACAGAAAACTGACATTTTCTTTGAACTCAGGATTGTTGTTTATGAATCCTGTTATTTCACTGCACCTGGTAATAAGTGCTAAGGCCGTAAGTATCAGCAGCACCAGAAAATCTGTAGCCCTTTCGGTTACCATCGTGCCCAATACTTTTGAAAAAGGCAGTTTATCGTATTTTGATACAATACCACTGCGTGTTATTTCACCAAGTCTTGGGATTGCCAGGTTGACAAAATACATATTTATCACGGCAAAAAAAGTATTCAAAAAGCGGGGTTTGTAATTGCCCATGGATCTCAGTAGTTGATTCCAGCGCATTGCCCTGAAAAAATGGCTTAATAGAGCAACCAACATTGCCGGAATAAACCATACCCATTTAACAGCTTTCATTTTATGAAAAAGAGCTGCAAAATCCTGGTCTTTGTAAACCAACCAGAACAACACTATTCCTATGCCAATAAAAAGCAGGAATTTGAGTGTATTAAGTATTATTTTTTTCATCTTTTTATGACTTTGAGTGCAAACTTACATAAAAAATAAATTTTTATACGCCACTCCTTAGTACATGACAAAAATCCCCAAAACAACATTAAACAAACCGATTGTTAATAG
>JBNGDT010000136.1:0-7151 GCA_049975305.1 Bacteroidales bacterium
GTATTGGGACGACATAGTAGAAAGAATTTATGATAGTGATTGGTGGCAAAACCCCAACCCTAAAAATGAAACAGAAGAAAAAGTAAATGAAGCTAGAGCGGCATTTTTGGACAGTTTATATTACGAAGAATGACAACAAAAACAAGGACAGAAAAAAAAGCCGACCGCATAACATCTTGTATAGTGCATTGTAAAAAAACAGACAAAATATTATAATAAGTTGACCGTTTTAAGAGAAACTAAAGGGAAAGAAGTATGAAAACTAAAATTATTGAAACAATATTACCGGCAATATTCGGAATATTGACAATACTTGGACTTTTGGTAGTGTTTAATCTTATTGTGCACAATGGAGATGCTTTTACCTCTCCTGACAATGGGTTTTTTAAACTAATTGTGCCAATAGCAACAATTATTGCACTGACATTTCAGTTTACCTTGACTCTTCCCTTTTGGAAAAAATTTAAATCTCAGCAAAAAGTTTGGGGATTGACACTTGTTCAATTTACCGGACTACTTTGTTTAATTTCAGGGTTGACTTTCGGATTAGTTTTTTGGGAACCAAACTTTGGAATTAAAGAATTATCTTTAGTTTCTCTGACTGGAATTGTTTCTTTTACATTATATTGGACAGTTATTTTGTTGACTTTAAAACTATTAGATGACCGGCGAAACTCATTTAAAACATCCATGCCAAAAGATTTTGGTGCAAACAATGATGAAAAAAAAGTTTTTCTAAGGAAAGAAATATAAAAAATGCTGTGGAAAATGACAAACATGACAAACAGAAATAAAATATTTTCAGTTTGAATCTTTTATATTATTCGTGATGCAAAAGTTATGTACCATTGTTGCCAAAAATTCTGCCTTCTTATCTACGAAAAATTATGTATTTGTAATTGCTGGTAACACGATAAGAAAATATTTTATTTTACAATTATCTTTCTCGTTGGGTATGGCAGTCCGGAGGCGTTGTTTATGCGTAAAAAATACATGCCTGCCTGCCAGTCTTCAACATCAATGTTGATGTAATTTCCGGAAAAGGCATGTTTGCACATTTGTTGCCCGCACAGGTCATACACCACAACAGTGCCACCGGCGGTGGTCGCCCTGTCCCAAGTTATCATGATGTGTTTATCAGCAGGAACGGGTGAGATTTGTATGTCATCGGAAATGCCACGGCCTTGCGAGTTTTCGGTATAATCCCAGATGTATTCAACAAATTCAGGCCTGTCAACAAAAGGATTGCGGTTGCCCTGCCAGTCGTAGATAGCATTGTTTCGCACTTGTTCTTTTTGGCTTACCGGATCATTGTAATGCCATTGCAGCATAATATCAAGTGGTGCTTGTTTTAATTGCGATCCATCTACCATATCGTTTGTTACAAAACTGCCATCTTCACCATAATACCGAACGGACATGTAAAAATATATGCGGGCAAAATCCCCTTTGAAATCATCTATAGGCTCAAACACCATGTCACTGGTCCAGGAAGCGTTGGTATAGCCCAGTTTACTTCCATTTTGTGATGTCCAGTTTACATTATCCACTTCACCAAAGGCATAATTGCTGCGTTTGTTATTCACCCAGCCATCGGTTGGTACCAAATGCACAAGATCGGTGTGCATAGGCGATGCATCATTATACCATGAGTCAGGCCATGAGTGTTCCCGGTTATAACAATCCCCTTCACTGTTGTACTCACCACACTGATTACTGCCAAAGGTAAACACATAAGGTGGTGGTGTTCCCGGTGTATCGCTGTACATATCCCATACTTCGTTGGGATTACCAGGCCTGTGGTCTGTATCCTCAAAAGCAATCCATAAGTCGCTGTAATTCAACACTGTGTGATTATCAATAATATCATGCAAGGCTTGTTGCAACTGGGCTTCGTAAAGGCCTTCGGCGCTGTCATAATATCCGGCAGGGACTTGTGCAGACAGACAAAAACTGATTAATATGCCTGCAATTAAACTTATGTGTTTTTTGATGTTTATCTTTATGCCGTATTTACTTTTTATCATAAATTATCACTTTCATTTTCAATATCCAATGCCTTAATCATACAAATTTTATTGGGTTTGGTTCATCATAACCCAAATTTGTAACAAATTTACACAGGATAAACCAAAATAAGGAAAATTAGTTAACAATTTTCCTGTTTATATGATTTCCCTGCTTCTCAGACACATTAATCCGCAATTTTAACGTGAATTCTGCGGATTGATCGGCATAATTAGCGTGAATTTTGCGGATACAAAAGATTCAGGGCTAAAGCCAGATTATTTTTTAACCGGTTTAATCAAATAAAGATACACCGGGAAATGGTCAGAATAGCCACCCATCCATGTATCGCCAACAAAGCTGCGGTAAGGATACCCTTTAAACCTGCCTTCAGATTGTTGTAGAAATGGTTTTACATACACAAAAGCATCGTAAAACCTGTATCCATCAGATGGATCAAGCAATCCCTGGCTGACAATCAGCATATCATAAAGGAACCATTTGTCACGGTGAGCACCTGACCCTACCCCCTTTTTGTATAACTCAGCCATGGGGTTGAACAGTTCTTCTTTTTTCAGTTTGTTCTTTTTGCCATTGGCTTTAAGGTTATTGGTGATGGAAAGGTTGTCTGGATTATCATTAAAATCTCCCATTATGATGATCTTGGCATCGGGGTTCTCTGCAAGCAATGAATCAATAATATGCCTGGATACATCGGCTGCTGTCTGCCGCTTAGGGCGACTTGCCAATTCCCCTCCTCTTCTCGAAGGATAATGTACCACGATGAAATGCATTTTTTCACCATCCAGTTTTCCATTTACAAGCAGCTGATCCCGGGTGTGATCGCTGGTATCTTCTTCAAACTTTACAGTGTAAGATGCTGAAGAAGTGACTTCAAAAAAATCTTTCCGGTAAATCAGACCGACATCCACACCACGTTCATCCGGCCCGTCATAATGGACATAATCATAATTGTAAGGCTTTAGATTATCTGTGTTGATAAGGTCTTCAAGCACAGTGGCATTCTCAATCTCACTGACACCACATATCACAGGTGGCTGTTTTGTCCGGTCTGCCCCTACTTGTTTGATAACTGAGGACAGGTTTTTTAGTTTTGTATTGTATTTTTCCGTATCATACCTTTTTTTCCCTTCAGGCGAAAATTCGTCATTGAGAAAAATATCCGGATCGTTGATGGTATCAAACAGGTTTTCCAGATTGTAAAAAGCAACAGTATTGATTTTGTATTGGGTTTCTTCCTGGGCGAACAGGCTTCCTGACAATACACCTAAAACCATAATTAAACTGACCATGTGTCTCATAATTTCATTTTTAATATGTATGTATTCATTTGTAACTAACAGTAACAACAAAAGTATCTCCTCACCGGAACGCAGAGGCGCGACACAAAGTTACAAATTTATATTGATCTGTTAACATCATTAATTTTATAGTGTCGAATCAGTTAATAACGGTTAAAATCGGTTACTTAAAACCGCAAAGTCGAAAAGGTTTAAAATTTGTAAATTAAATGGTTAAATTGTTCATCTTATGTACTACCTCTGGATATTGAGGATGGTACTCTTTTCCCATTTCTCTGCCCGGCGACAGACGGGGCAGCGTCTTAGCGGTACCAGGCAAGCACAATGCATTCTTCACAGGATATTGTTCAATAATCGCTTTGTAGCTGATCAATACATTCACAAGACGATTTGTGCCTCTTCCAGTACATTGCCATCGAAAAATCCTTCTGCCCCAAGGTTTAATGGGTTTTTCACTTCTAACCACATGAAGCCGATGTGCTTCCCAACCGGCAACACTCAGGTTGCAGGTATTGGTACCTATGTCGATGCCAGCATACATCATCAATTGTTATACCTTAACCATTTCCATAATTCTTTGTAAGTGACTTTTTTGCCATACATGAGGATTCCTGTGCGGTATATTTTTCCTGACAACCAAACCGTAAAGATAAATGTAATGATGAGCAATCCCCATGACAAAATCAAATCAAAAACAGGTACACCAAAAGGTATTCTCACCATCATCACAATGGGCGAGGTAAAGGGAATAATGGAAAACCACCAGGCCAGGGAGCTCTCCGGATTGTTGATCACTGAAAACATCACGACAATTCCCAGCACAAGGGGGATGGTAATGGGCAACATAAATTGTTGTGTATCGGCTTCGTTATCCACTGCAGAGCCTACTGCTGCAAACAAACCGGCATAAAGTAAATACCCGAAAAGAAAATAAATCACAAAGGATATCAACAGAAGCGGAAAATTGATGGCAGAAAGTGAATTCAAAGCCGTTTCCACACCACGTGACAATTCGTCTTGTATAGGCTGTTCTCCCAACTGAGTGCCGGAACTCACAATTTGTTGCGTTTGAGGCATTTGTTTAAACCCATCAACGTCTTTCAGAAAAATGGCCTGTGCACCGGTAAACAAAACAATAGTAAGAATTATCCAAAGTATAAACTGTGTCAAACCAACCATTGCCACACCGATGATTTTACCCATCATCAGGGTAAATGGTTTCACAGATGACACAATGATTTCCACAATGCGGTTGGATTTTTCTTCAATCACGCCACGCATCACCTGGCTGCCATACATAAACACAAACATATAGATCAGAAAACCTGCAATGTAACCAATGATCATGGATATCTCCGTACTGGTACTTTTTTGTTCACCATCTTCACCCAGTTTTATGGTATGTACATCCACATTGGTTTTTACTGCTTTTACAATATCCCGCATTTCGTTTTTGGATATCCCAAGTTCTGCACCTTTGATTTGCAGTTTAGTATTTTCGAGCACCTTCTCCATATCCGATGCTATCTGGATTTTCACATTTAAGGCCGGCTGCTTGTAGGAATACATTTTTGACACTACTGTTCCGGTTTCAATAATGGACACAGGAATATAAAGCACTGCATAATACCCCCGGTCTTCCATCACAGACACTGCAGAATCAACAGAATAGCCCTGAAGGTATTCGTATTTGATGTATTCCTTATCTTCAAAATGGTTTCTGAAAATAAAACTTTCATCAATCACGGCAATGGTTTTGGTTTCTGTATCTTCCATCTGGGCAAGCCATACCGGAACAAACATCATTCCGGCAAACAATATCGGCCCCAGGATGGTCATGATGATGAAGGAGCGTTTTTTTACCCGGCTCAGGTATTCACGGCGTAATATGATCAATATTCTATTCATGGTTCATTGCTTATTCAGGTTCAACTTCGGTGCCTTCAACTAACCCGATAAAAATATTATTCATGCTGGGTTTGATCTGTCTGAATGACACCATTTTCCCTTTATTGATAAAGCTTTTAATAAGGTCATTGGTTGTGAAATTATCATTCAGCCTTTTGACACGCATAATGTTAACACCATTGGTCTTTTTGATGCTTTGAATTTCATAATCTGGTGTCATTGCTACTTCAGGGCGATTAAATTCACCTTCAAATTCGATTTCATAGATATCAGGGGCATATTTACTCCGTATTTTCTCTATGGGGCCTTCCACAACAATTTTTGCTTCATTGATCAGGGCAATGTGATCACACACTTCCTCGACAGATGCCATATTGTGGGTAGAAAAAATAATGGTGGATCCCCTGTCGCGCAAATCCCTGATTTCTTTTTTCAGCAGGTTTGCATTGATGGGATCAAAGCCCGAAAATGGTTCATCAAAAATCAGCAATTCAGGTTCATGCAACACAGTTGTAATGAACTGCACTTTTTGGGCCATCCCTTTTGACAACTCTTCCACCTTTTTGTCCCACCATGATCCGATACCAAATTTTTCAAACCAGGCATGCAAACGGCGGGTGGCTTCACTACGGCTTAATCCTTTAAGTTGTGTCAGGTATAATGATTGTTCACCGACTTTCATTTTCTTGTATAAACCACGCTCTTCCGGAAGGTACCCAATGCGTTCAATATGCCTCGAACGCAGGGGCTCACCAGCAAACGTTATGGTCCCTTTGTCCGGAGCCATTATTTGATTTATAATACGTATAAAGGTAGTTTTTCCGGCACCATTGGGACCAAGCAATCCATAAATACTGCCTTTGGGCACACTTATATTCAGGTTGTCTAAAGCCAGATGATTTGTAAATTGTTTGGTCAGTTTTTCCGCATACAATATGGATTCCATAACACTTTAATTTGGTCGTGAAAATAAACATTATACGGGAAAATACATTAATAGATTCAAAATATAATCCTGATTTTTATTACCATGAACACATCCCCGGAATCAACCCACATACCAATACATAACAAACACAGTCTTCATCTGCAAGTAGCACTCACCGATAACGGTTGTCTTCTTTCATTCATAAACTACTTGTTCACAATAAGATATAAAACACCCATGAAAGTGATAAAACAACTTCCCTATCCAGTATTTATATATCGCAAAATTAGCGTGTACAATAAAAATATGGAGAAGTTTTCTGTTTCCACAGGTTAACAAATATAGCCTTCTCCATAAAAACCAGGAACATGTTTTATTCTTCGTCCTCAGCTATCAATTCCTCTACCCGCTCGTTTATGCGATTCATTATGGCGCCATAGGTTTCCATGTCTTCCATGATTTCATCAGCGAACCGTTCGAAGTCATCCTGAGAAACCTTGTATTCCTGATAAAGCTTATTCAGCTTCTCACTCATTTCCCTGGATAATTTCATTGCTTCTACGTCACTAATATCATCATCTGCTTTTTTCTCGTATTTAGCAACTAAATACATTTGTTGCGCAACAATCTCCACGTATAAATCCTCTGTCATTTCTTTGGTAGAAGTTTCAGTGGCCTCTTCGCTTTTTTCTTCAGTTTTTTCTTTTTTGTCAGTGTCTTCATTTGCATCGTTGTCTGAGCCACCTGCACAGCATGCAAATATAAAACACATCATGGTAATTGTTGCTACCGATAATAATACATTTTTTTTAATCATAATAAAATTTGTTTTAGGTTTAACATAAAATGTCAAGTTTCACAAGGTTGTTATGTAAAACAATCTTGCTTTGTTTTAATTTTTTGTTGCAAATATAGTAATTTATTTTTAAACTCAAATGGTTTTTGTAAAAATATTTCAGGTTTGATTTCGTACCATTTTTCAACTG
>JBNGDT010000137.1:0-4502 GCA_049975305.1 Bacteroidales bacterium
CGTATTCCCTATTTTTGTAATGACATCCGATTTCTGCAATCCGGTTTTACAAGCCACGCCCCCTTTCATCACAGCATCTATCCGCATGCCATCACCGGATTCTCCAGTCATGTCGGGCATGATCCCGAGTTTGACTTTCATGTTGTTACCATGCCTGCTTTTTACAGACTCTTCCACTTCCTGGTAAGTCAACACAGTTTCAGGCAAAACCAATTTATCCACCAAATCAACACAGTAATCGGCAAGCATTTTAATGCCCTGAAAGTTAATCAGGTCAATATCATCAGCAGGGGTATGGTAATCATCATTATTCCCGGCAAAGAAAAACAACACCGGAATTTTTTCAGCGTAAAATATGGCCTGGTCAGAACCGGAATATCCCCCATCCCGTAGCTTTAACTTCAGGGGCACATCTTCCAGTGTCGTTAACACATCATGATATTCTTTAGCGGTTGTTGTGCCTATTATGCTCATCACAGAATCTTTTACCCTGCCCACCATGTCGAAATTCAGCATGGTTTTGATTTTTTCTTTTTCAAACGGCAAGTGTTCAACAAAATATTTGGATCCCAGCAGGCCTTGTTCTTCAGCGCCAAATAATACAAAAGCAAGGTTTACATCCGGTTTGTGTTCAGCATAGTAATCTGCCAGCATCAACACAGTGGCTACACCAGAAGCATTGTCATCGGCTCCGTTGTGGATGGCATGCTTTTCAGGAGCACGTGAACCTGACCCATAACCTCCATAGCCAAGGTGATCATGATGTGCCCCCAATACAATCCATGTGTTTGTATCACTGCCTTCAATCCAACCGGCTATATTGGCCGTTGTTGTTTTGATTTTATCAATTTTCATTTGAGCATGCAGTTCGACCTCAGGGTATGTAACATTGTCACCTGGTTTTATCGTGTTTAAATCAGAAATACTCAAATCATATTTTTCAAGACTTTTGTTTATTATTTCGGAGGAAATCTGTATTACAGGAATGGAAGCAGACATAAACGAACGGGTATAGGTAAATGGATAAAAATCAGAACTATCTGTTACCCCTGTCGTATAAGTTAAAATAAGCCCCCCTGCATTGTTAGATTTTAAATCCATATACAATTTTATCAACTCATCAAACCGTGGAAGGGTATCGGTTTTATTGTCTATCACTTTCAGCACCCATTTATGTTGATAATCTATCTCTTCATCATTGCTCTGATGTGCATGAAATATGACACTGGCATTCAAAGCATCGCCTCCGCTAAAACTCATGGGCATAAAATCTTCTTTGAGAATCAGCTTTTCACCGTTCCATGTGGCAAAAGATTCATTTGATACGCTAATGTCTGTCACGATTTCAAACACCTGCCTGTATCCAAAGTTAAACGGTTTTAACTCACAGGCATCAATTTCAGACTGGATAAACTGCTGCGCCATGCTATCACCAGGGGTCCCCGGAAATCTGCCTTCCAGTTTGTCTGATGCAAGATACGCAATGGTCTTTTTGGCAATTTGAATATCCTGTGCTGATAAAACACCGGAAACAATTACCATGAATATGTATAACGTAAAACGTTTAAACATAGTATTTCCAATTTAAAACATGCAAGATATAAAATACAGGTAAATATTCCACCTGTCATATAGTGAAATTATCCTTAAAATTTAGACGCATAATTGGTACCAACTGTTACCACCTGTTACCTCAAAGACGCTGGGACGCTGACCCGTCTGTCATGCCTGTCGGCGGGCAGGAAAATGGAAAAAACGATAAAACGGATTCTACTTTATTAAGATACAGTTATTCAATGACATAAGCTTATGTTTTTTTAATTTTGTTACTACATAAGTTTTTCTTAGTCAATTTTTTTCATTTTAAAAAGATCTAGTATTTGTGTTTGCATCTCATTAAGTTCTGTTATTTTAATAAAGTTGACATTTCTACCTAAATTTAATTCCACAAGCTTAATATCTTTGAGTGCATCCATGATATCAGCATAAGATAACTGACGGTTTGTTTTTTTGTTCCATGAGACCACTCTAAAAAGTAAATGATTTGCCATACCTGTACCGTCATGCGTTGGTACAAGTGGTAGGCATTTATCATTTTTTAACTTTTTAGACGGGGTCAATCTAATTTAACCGGATAATTTTAGTACATTTACCGGAAATTATTGAATTATGAAACACATACCTTTTGATATACTGGAAGATTTTATGCGGAAGTGCCTGATGAAAAAAGGGGTCCCGGAAACAGACGCTGCAATTGTTGCAGATGTATTGATAACAGCAGATAAACTGGGGATTGATTCACATGGTATCAACCGGTTGAAACCAATTTACTTAGATAGAATAGATGATGGGATACTGAATCCCGAAACCAAAATTGATGTGGTAAAAGAATTTGGTGCTACGGCTGTTCTGGACGGAAATAACGGGATGGGTCATGTCATCAGTAAAAAAGCTATGGAGATGGCAATAGACAAAGCCAAACACCACGGGCTTGGCATGGTGACCGTACGAAATTCATCCCATTTTGGCATAGCCGGATATTACGGCCTTATGGCAGAAAAAGAAAACATGATAGGCGTAACGGGAACCAATGCCAGACCATCAATAGCACCAACATTTGGTGTTGAAAACATGCTTGGTACCAATCCGCTGACATTTGTCATGCCGAGCGATGAAGATTTTCCATTTTTCCTGGATTGTGCTACCTCCGTTTCCCAACGCGGTAAATTTGAATATTATGAGAAACATGGCAAACAATTGCCTGAAGGATGGGTCATCAACCGGGAAGGAAAATTCATCACTAACCCCAGAGAAGCATTAGATGCGCTGGTGAAAAAAGAAGCGGCACTTACCCCTCTTGGTGGACCGGGCGAAGATGGAGCCGGTTACAAAGGCTATGGATACGCTACTGTGGTTGAAATTTTATCGGCAGCATTGCAGAATGGCCAGTTTCTGCATGCATTATCCGGGTTCAGGAATGGTGAAAAAGTACCTTATAGGCTCGGGCATTTTTTTATTGCTATCTACATTGAAGCCTTTAATGACATAAAATCATTCAAACGCATTACAGGAGACATCCTCCGCTCGTTACGCAATTCAAAGAAAATGCCTGGCAAAAAACAAATTTATACTGCAGGCGAAAAAGAACATTTGAATTACCTCGAACGTACTGTGCATGGCGTCCCCATTCCTCCTGCCCTGCTTGAAGAAATGCGTCAGTTGAATGATGCATTTGAGTTTAGGGAATTTGATAAATATTTCAGGTGATGAAGGAACAAGAGGGACAATTTCCATCAGCCACAGGACAACACGTATTTTATCGTGTGTGGGAACCTGAAACAAAACCAAAGGCAGTATTGCAGATTATCCACGGTATGGCTGAACATTCAGCCCGCTATGCAGAATTTGCAATTTATATGTGTGGCCAGGGTTTTGTGGTTGCAGCTAACGACCATCCCGGCCATGGTGTAACCGGTGAAAAAGCAGGAAAGGTGGGTTTTTTTGATGAAAAACAAGGCTGGAACAACTTAGTGCGTGACATTATTTATTTTGACAACCAATTACATACACGCTATCATCATATCCCCGTTAACATATTGGGACACAGCATGGGCAGTTTTCTTGCCCGGCACCTGATGATAATCAAACCAGATGTAGCTGACCGCTGGATACTGTCCGGAACAGGATATTATAACCTGCTAGTGCGGGTTGGTGGTTTTATGTTAGCAAATTTGAGTTTGTATTTTAAAGATCCACAGGACAAAGCCGGGCTTTTGCATTCCCTGAGTTTTGATGCTTACAACAAGAAATTTGCAGATGAAGAGTCAAAATATGCATGGATCTGTTCGGACGAAAATGTACTTGAAGCCTACAACAATGACGACCTATGCGGGTTTGTTGCCACCAGCGGTTTTTACCGGGACCTGCTGTGTGGGATTAATGTCATTCACAAAAAGAAAAACCTGAAAAAAATGCATCCTGACCTAAAGGTATTTTTGATTTCAGGACAGGATGACCCCATTGGGAATTTTGGCAAAGGGGTGAAAAAAGTAAAAGCCTTGTTTGAAAAATATGGATTAAAACCGGAAATGATGCTTTATCCCAACATGCGCCACGAAGTGCTGAATGAAAAGGGAAAAAGCATGGTATGGAAAGATGTGCTTGATTTTTGTTCCAGGGCAATAAACAATTAATTTTTACTTACCTGCTCACAACTCAAGGTATTTATTGTGATGCTCAATTAGTCCCGGCAACGGGTCCTGTACAATACGGTCAACAAACACACCTGCATCATCTGCTGCTTCAAGCAAAATATCCTTAAAATGATATGCCACTGACCCGGTGCAACGCAAATCGTAATGTGAAAAATGCTGGTATTTTAAAATCTGATGTTTGAAAAATTCATCAAAAGATGAACGTACCAAATCGTAAACAAAAGGATTATCAAGGTTTTCCTTAATAAACACAGAAAACCCCCCAAGATAACGGTTCGGATATTCATC
>JBNGDT010000137.1:4512-7146 GCA_049975305.1 Bacteroidales bacterium
TTATAAACGTGTTGCAGAAAATCACTCAGATTAGCTCCATAAACCTTACTAAATTTCTTGGCTAAAGGTATCGGCATATCATTTTGCAAGAAACTCTTCAGCAATATTTTTCCAAGATATGCACCACTGCCTTCATCTCCCAGTATATAGCCCAGTGACGGCACTTGTTCACTTACCTTTTTTCCATCGTACAAGGCTGTGCTGGCACCTGTTCCAAGGATGGCTATAAGCCCGTGTTGTTGTCCCCATAGTGAACGTGCTGCTCCGAGAAGATCATGAAAAACATGTATTATGGTTGCAAGAAAAAACCGCTCCAAACCTGAATAAATACATTCTTTCTGTACTGACCCTGAACATCCTGCCCCGTAGAAATACAATTCATTGACTTGCAAAGCAGATAAATTGTCAGGAAAATTATTTTTTATTTCTTTATATACTTCTCCAGGACATACAATATAGGGGTTTAATCCTTTAGACTGGAAGGTCTGAATCTTTCCGTCCGGATGTAACACATACCAGTTTGTTTTTGTTGATCCACTGTCTGCTATAATCCTCATAATTTATTTATGCTTCTGACTTTTGACCGATTATACTTGCTATGGCTAAAAATACTCCAAGAACTATGCCTAAAATCGCAGCAAAAAACACCTGCCATTCACCAGGCAATAAAAAGGTAATGGTATGTGCCGGTATCCAAAAAAACGGGATGGTCTTTTTGAACACAAAATTCCATTGTATCCCCCAATTGAGCTCCTGAAATATTTTATTAAAATTAATGGGGGTGAAAAATCCCTTCAGTGTCCCGCCTTTTGACAAAATATGGGTATCCGAGATCTTATGGAATGTCATAAAAACAGGAGCAAAAATAAGGTTCATGAATGCAGAAATACAAAAAGCAATTAATAATTTTTTCCCCGTAAATGCCCCGGCATATATTTCTGATGCTTCCTGTAAACCCACATACTCAAGAAAAGCCAAAGTCCCATTTATAAAAATTATAAAAGCTATTTTAATCGTAATGCCGATAAATCCCCAAACAATAGCCCGGGGCAAAAGTCCAAAACCCTTTTCATAATATACCCCTTTTTTGATGCGCAATCCCAGGCATTCCCCAAAGGTGGCCAACAGCGCAAATTTAATAAAGCTCATTAACAGACCGTGCTCTTTATTGAAATCCATGTAAAATTGAAAAACATCATTTGATATAAAAAACGGCAAAAACACAATCACCACACCAAGAATAACAAACAAATCAGCTTTTTTCATATTTTTAGCAATTTTACGGTTTATAAATACTCCATACTTCAGCAAGATGAGAGCTCACACGTTCCCATGAAAAGGCTATCAATACAACCAACATGACAGTCGCCATGATAAGCAACCACTCAAAACGCGTCAACTTTCGTATCTTCATATCATCACAAATATAAAAAGTTTCTGTTGTATCTGTATCTCTGCAAACATATTTTTAAAAATTTTGTACCTTTGCACAGAGCAGGCTGGTCTGTCGTTCCGATAATCGTCGGGAAGGAAAGTCCGGACAACACAAGGTACTGCCCTTTCGAAACGAAAGATGCCCGTGAGGGTATAGAAGCGGAGAAGAAAATAACAGCTTCGGTTCATTCGGGAGCTACGGTGAGAAGGTGAGGTAAGAGCTCACCAGGTTCCATGGCAACATGGAATGCTGTCCGCCTGACAGGTTGCAAGGCCGCGTATATTCCGGTGTGCTTAGGCACAGAAAGTGACCCGCTTTCAGACCTCGTCTCCGGAAGGGGTAGGCCGCTGAGATAAATGACAGACTAAAACAGAATCCGGCTTACTGGCCTGCTCTTTTTTTGTTTTTTTATGAATCACTTCATAATTTTGTATCACAAACCAAAACCAACAACATATTATGGGAAAAGGAGATAAAAAAACACGGAAAGGGAAAATTTTCAGGGGCTCCTTTGGAAAAAAACGCCCACAACGAAAAGACAAAAGAAACAAACCTGCTGATACAGCAGATAACAAATAAAAGCTCCTTTTTGGGAGCTTTTATTTGTTATCTGTATGTTTGTGCTGCGTTACTGTTTGATCAGTTTCATCACCTTGTATTGATTTCCTTCTTCGATGTCAAGGAAATACACAGACGAATTCAAATCACCTGCCGGGATTATAAAGCGGCTATCTTCCACTACATATTCCCGTATAATACGGCCATTCAAATCTTTCAACCTGACAATCCGAAAACCGCTATCGCCACAATTCAGCGTCCATGCATCTGTGGCCGGGTTGGGATAAATTTCTATTCCACCAACATCTACAGTTTCTTTGCCGGTGGGGATAAGTTCAATGGTCCAGATCCCGGAACCATCAGTTCCCATGACAAGTTTTGTTCCCATCAAGCCACCGGAAACCACATCAATGCCTTCTCGAAAACCACCCCCATAGGCAAGCCATGTATCCAGTGAAGAACCTGAAAATACACCTTCGGGACAAACAATGATGTTTTCATGATCCGTGACACTTGAATTCAGCGTAAACGCTGTTCTTGATCCTGATGGCAAACCGGTGGCTACTACTTCTTCCCAGGCTGTCATGCCTGTATTTAACTTATACAGTTTATTTTCGAAATTATAAGCATCATACATCAGC
>JBNGDT010000138.1:0-7047 GCA_049975305.1 Bacteroidales bacterium
TCCTTTTATGGAAAATACCTGCATTTTTTTGATTTTTAATGTAAAAATGCTCAAGCTGGGCTAAAAGAACAGGTATTGTACGTACACAGAATGGCCTTTTGCTTGTTAAAGTTATTGATAAAGGTTTCCTTTTGTAAGCTTAATTTGTAAGTAAGATTAATTTAACTTATTTATAACAGGTTTAATAAACACCTACTGCCTGTAAAAATCCAGGTTTGACTGGTATCCGTTGTAGTAATACTGGGTGACTTTAAGGTAATCGCCTTCGAGCTTGTGTATCAAAAAAAGTGATCTGCTGTTGTATTTGTCGTAGCCGATGATGTAGCCCGGTGCTTTATCGTAATACACTTTAAGTTCGCCTCGTTTGATTTCCCATGTCATGGAATCAAGTGCGTTGCTGAGTTCTGTGTAGCCTTTGTTGTCTTCGCCAAACATGTATCGGGGTATGTTGTTTTCAATATCGTCGTTGCTGTCTTTGGCAATCCAGTACCCGATGATGTCTTCTTCCATCCGGATGTCTTCATCGGTTTTTCCACATCCTGCCATCAGAATGAAAAACGGCAGTGCCAATATGATGATGATGTATCTAAGATTCATAAAGATTGTTTTCTTTAATGTAAAAATACACATTTTCAGGCAAAAAACAGGATAAATTTTTTCCATCGCTAAGTGCTTCCCTGATAAAGCTGGATGAAATTTCTATTTGCGGGGCATCGAAAAGCCGGATCTGTCCTTTTTCGATGGTGTGTTTCCATCGCGGGGGAGGGGTGTAGCCGTGACGTTTGTACACGTATATTTTCCATTTTTCCATGATGTCATCAATGCGGTGCCATTTGTGCAGGTCAATGAGGTTGTCGCTGCCTATAATAAGCACAAATTCCCGGTCAGGATGTTGTTTGGCCAGTAATTGAAGTGTATCGTAAGTGTAATTGGGTTGGGGCAGGTTTAGTTCGGTTTCACACACTTTGAAATCCTGCTTGTTGTGTATTGCCAGTTTCAGCATCTGCAGTCGTTTGGATGCTTGCAACTGATTATCGGTTGTTTTAAACGGACTTTGTGGTGTCAGCACAAACCAAATCTCGTCCAGTCCGGTAAATTGCTGCATGAAATTGGCTATCATCAGGTGTCCATGGTGAACCGGGTTGAAACTACCAAAAAGCAATCCTGTTTTCATGGTATCAGTGGTTTAAATTTCTTATGTTATTGTTTTAAAAATTCCTGTACTTTCTGTAAACTTTCACGGCAGGCTTGCTCCAGCTTATTGTTGACAACGATGACATCAAATTTGGGGGCAAATTTCATTTCCCATTCCGCCTTGTTTATCCGGTGCTGAATGTCTTCAGGACTGTCTGTTTTACGTTTTTGTAACCTATGTTTAAGTGTTTCCAGTGATGGCGGTTTAACAAACACCGACAATGCTTGTTTACCATAGGTAGATTTTAAATTCAATGCCCCCATAACATCCACATCAAAGATAACATTTTTCCCGGCATTAAGCATGTTGTCCACCGAAGATTTCAGGGTGCCGTAATACCTGCCTTTATACACTTCTTCCCATTCCACAAACGCCTGTTCTCTGATTTTTATTTTAAATTCTTCCGTACTCAGAAAGTGATAATCTTTGCCGTCGATTTCGTTTTTCCGGATGGGGCGATTGGTGGCAGATACCGAAAAGTGCAGGTTGTCAATCCGTTCGATGAGGAACTTTACGATGCTTGTTTTTCCTGAGCCTGACGGTGCTGCAAATATGATGAGTTTCCCAGCCATGGTATTACACGATGTTTAAAATCATTTCCTTGATTTTTTCCAGTTCTTCTTTCATCTCCACAACTATTTTCTGTATGTGCATTTCATTGGCTTTGGAGCCAAGAGTATTGATTTCCCTGCCTATTTCCTGACTGATGAAGCCGAGTTTTTTCCCAGGCATGTCGTCATTGTCCAGGGTGTGGACGAAATAATCACAATGGCTGGTTAGACGCACTTTTTCTTCGTTGATATCCAATTTCTCCAGGTAGTATATCAGTTCCTGTTCAAACCTGTTTTTATCGTAATCTGCTTTGCTATCAAGATTATTTAAGGCGGCAAGCAAGCGGTTTTTTGTTGATTCAATGCGTTTTTTTTCGTAAGTCTCAATCTCAGGGATCAGCGATTTTATTTTATTGATGGAGCGTATCATATCATCATGCATTGAACGCCCTTCTTTGATGCGGTATTCCTGTATTTTTTCCATGGCCTTTTTTGTATGTAACATCAGCGCATTCCATTCTTCTTTTGATATTGATTCTTCTTTTTGTTTCAGTATATCCGGCATCTTACTGATGACATGCATGATGTTTTCATCCATGGGAATGTTGTTGTTTTTCGAGATACGTTCCAGTTGCCTGTAATAGGATGCAAAAACGTTGTTGTTGATTTCAGGTGTCGCTTCTGCATCCTTGTTTGTATATATGTAAATGGAATATTCAATTTTTCCACGTAGTAAGTATTTTTTTATCAAATCCCGGATGTGCATTTCTTTTTCTTTATAAACTTCCGGGATGTGTGTGGTAATATCAAGGTATTTTGAATTCAGGCTTTTAATTTCGATTTGAATGGTTTTGTCCAGGTAATCAAAACTCAGTTTATGGTAACCTGTCATGGAATGTATCATAGGTCATAAATTTTCATTCAAAATTATATAATTAGCGTTAATTTGCAAGGATGAATTATTTTTAACTAATCAATATCAACAAAAGTAGCTCCTTACCGCAAACCCGAAACCCGTCTTTCGCAGGGCAAGCTCGCAAAGTTCTAAAATTTAACGGACTAACTAGATATTATTTAGGGCGTGCCCCCTCCGTTCCTACGGGGTCGGGCTATCCGCTTGTACCTGCCTGCCAGCGATGGCTGGAGAATCGGCAGGCAGGCGCTTCATTCGCCTAACGGCGAATTGCAGGGTGCCGCTTCTATCCCTCACGCGGCAAAGGGAGGAGATTGCGAGATAGCATAATAGCACGATGGGGAGATGGAACGCTGATAACCCAGATGATTATGGAGACAACTTTACGAAAGTTTTGAATGTTCGTAATGTTCAGTCAGGGAAATAAGGGTCACGCCCAAAAACCTGTCCTGCGGTGCGAAGCGGAAACTGATAAAAAAACATTCTATACCTCTATTATCACACCCTCTCCACATCGTGCATTCGTGCTATCTCGCAATCTCTACATCTCTCCTTCTCTCTATCTCGCCATCGTGCCATCGTTTTATCGTTTTTCCCCATTTCACTGCTTCTCAGCGCCTTTGCGTCTTCGCGATAAAAATGTATGTACCTGACTATTTACATTTTTTTATCCGTATTTGAATTTTATGTAACTTTGTAATAAACATGATATATTGGTGCTCATGCAACGTGATCAAATAAAAATTTGTCTGTTTGTTAAAAATGTATTAACTTTATCACAATGTATTAATAGCTTAGACGTTATGAATAAAAGAAAATATGCCTGTTATCTAGTTGTTTTCATCTTGCTATCAGTGCTGTTTACATTCCAACCGGTGTTGGCCCAACATAATTTTATTGAAAACAAAAACCAGTATCCCAAGCAGGTGGAATACAAATGCCGTCTGAATTACGGGGCATTGTTTCTGGAAAAAGATGCCCTGGTGTATAATTTTGCGGATAAATCACAATATCAGCATTCACATGCGCATCATGGCGAGGGAGATGTGACCCATGCCCATCACGAACAGGATAAACGCAGCGAAACATCCCCTACGGTTTTTGATTATCATGCTTACAAAGTTCATTTTATTGATCACAACAAGGATGTTAAAGTATCGGGACGAAGTGTGATGCCGGATTACAACAATTATTTTATTGGCAATGACCGCTCCAAATGGGCTTCTCACGTCAGAAAGTACAGAGAAGTGTTGTACGATGATTTGTATCCGGGCATTGACATGTTGTTTAGGGATGAAGGTAATGGGTTGAAATATGAATTTCATGTCCAGCCAGGTACCAATACATCAGACATCGTGATGGAATATGAAGGGGTGGATAAAATCAGGATAATAAAAGGAAATCTGCAGCTAAAAACATCCTTATCAACCACCATAGAAATGAAACCCTTTGCTTATCAGTTGATAGAAGGCGATACCATTGAAGTGGCATGTGAATACTGGCTTAAAGGAAACAAATTGTCTTATGTCCTGCCGGATGGTTATGACAAAAGCCATGAGTTGATCATTGACCCTTCCCTGGTTTTTAGTACCTATACAGGTTCCACCGGAGACAACTGGGGTTTTACGGCTACATGGGACCATGAGGATAATGTTTATAGTGGTGGTATTGTGTTTGATGTCGGGTATCCAACCACAATAGGTGCATACCAGCTGGATATGGCCGGTGGTGTAGGATACAGTCCAACGTATTACAGCATGGGATGCGATGTGGGTGTGATCAAATACTCTGCAGATGGAAGTGATCGTTTATTTGCAACCTATCTCGGAGGCGCCACAGGCGAAGAAATGCCCCATTCCCTGATGGTCAATGAATTCAATGAGCTTGTTATTTTTGGTACAACGGGTTCTTCTGATTTTCCGGTGTCTCCCAATGGATGGGACACTACTTTTAATGGAGGGGAGTCTATTACCTATGACAATGTAATCTTGTTTCCCAATGGTACCGATATTTTTCTTGCCAAACTCAGTCCTGACGGCAGCGATCTTCTGGGGGGGACATACCTCGGAGGCAGTAAAAATGACGGATTGAACTTTAAGCCTCACTATGCTTCTTCCAGTTATATTCAGATGCATGGAAACGACAGCCTGTATTACAATTATGGTGATGGTGCCCGGGGCGAAGTGATTGTGGATAATAAAAATTTGATTTACGTTGGCGCCAATACTTTTTCTTCTGATATTGCTCCCGGTTTGACACAAGGATTTCAACCTATTAATGCAGGAGGCATGGATGGGTTGGTGGCCAAATTTTCTTCAGACCTTTCACAGGCAATTTGGATATCGTATCATGGAGGCCTTAATGATGATGCTATTTATTCGATATATCCGGATGAAAATGGAAATATCTTTGTTTGTGGTGGTACCACTTCACCTGATTTTCCAGTATCAAGCCAGGCACCTGAGCCTTATTACCTTGGCGGGTCAGTGGATGCCTTTGTTTCCAAAATAAATTCTACTGGTAGTGATGTTACAGGAAGTACATTTTATGGCAGCAATAAGTATGACCAGGCTCATTTTGTGAGAGTTGATCAAGATAATGCGGTATATATTTATGGACAAACTAAAGCTACAGGCAATACACTTGTGTATAATGCCGGTTATTCTGTGCCCAATTCAGGGCAATTTTTAGCAAAATACAACAATGAACTAACGACGCTGGAATGGTCAACGGTAATTGGCCGTGGTGCGGGAGAACCTGTACTTTCACCATCGGCATTTGCTGTGGATGTGTGTGACAGAATATACCTGGCCGGATGGGGAAGATTTTGGGCTAACCACTGCCTTAATCAAGCCTGTGATACCTATTTGTGGACAGATAATTACGGGACCAAAGGATTGCCTGTAACAGCCGATGCCATACAAACAGAAACCGATGGTCAAGATTTTTATGTCATGGTACTTTCTGAGGATGCCAGTGCTTTAGAATATGCCAGTTTCTTCGGTGAAATGCATTATGCTGAATGTAGTTATTCCGGTCACGATCATGTGGATGGCGGAACCAGCCGCTTTGATAAAAAAGGAAACATTATTCAATCGGTTTGTGCCAGTTGTGGTGGTTGTCAGGAATTTCCAACCCAGCCTGATCCAGGTGTATGGTCTGTGACAAATATGAGTACCAATTGCAACAACGCTGTGTTTAAAATTAACATCATTGAAAACCTTGCTGCTTCCATTTTTGATCCCATTTCTCCCATTTGTGCCCCTGAAGATGTGCAATTCGTGAACAACAGCCAGGGAAGTTCATTTTTGTGGGATTTTGGTGATGGTACACCCACAAGCACTGAATTTGAACCTGTACATACTTACTACCAGGAGGGAACCTATGATGTGATGTTGGTTGCTTATGATTCGCTGGCATGCAATTATTCGGATACGTCTTACCATGAAGTGGAAGTGCAAATACCTAATGTCATTATTTTACCGCCGGAAACAATATGCCCGGGTGAAGCTGTACAAATCGGCCCCGATGAATCGTATGATGATGATGTGGTTTTTGAGTGGATAAGCGGTGAAAACATTTCAAATCCAAACATTCAAAATCCAAATGCCAGCCCGGATAATGACAGTGAATATATTTTACTTGTACATGATATTTGTACCGATACAATCAAACAGGAAGTTTTTATTCATGATATTGATTTTGATGTTGTTATGCCAGACGATGCACTGATTTGCGAAGGAGACCAGGTAAGCCTTGAGGCAGATGTGTCGCCTGATGATTTGGATATGGTATGGTCTGATACACCTGATATGAGCAATGTCATAAGTACAGGCGAGCTAATGACAGATTATCCCGATGGAAATACAGTGTATTATTTTGAAGTAACAGAAAACCTTTGCAATACATCAGAAAACTACAGTGTACAGGTCTTAATACATGAATTTAATCTTTCCTATACCGCCCCGCCCGTAATTTGTTATGGTGATGATGCACAAATTACCATAAACAACCTGAATCCGGATGATATATTGTTATATCAGTGGAGTCCCGGAGCTGAAATAGATGAAGGGCAGGGGACAGCTACTGTAACGGTATCGCCTGAAAACAATCAGACTTACACGGTATCATTGACAAATCAAATTGGGTGTGAAACAACAGAAAACATTACCATCAATGTGGATGATCTGCAATTATCAGGTCCGTTCCTTGAACTACCTTTGTGTTTTGGAGATTGCAATGGTTCAGCTACTGTAAATGCCAATGGTTACCCGCCATACAACTATACATGGAGTACAGGAACAAGTGGAAATGTGGCAGAAAACCTCTGTGCCGGTAATTATGTTGTTACCGTGATTGATGAAATAGGTTGTGAAGATGTTATGAAC
>JBNGDT010000139.1:0-7007 GCA_049975305.1 Bacteroidales bacterium
GCTATATACTTCCGGACAACGTTCCTGCAAACGAATTCCTCAACCTCGAAGGGGATAAAATTTCCACCAGCAAAAACTGGGCAGTCTGGTTGCATGAATACCTGAATGATTTTCCCGGAAAACAGGATGTTCTTAGGTATGTCCTTACCGCCAACGCTCCCGAAACCAAAGACAACAACTTTTCATGGAAAGATTTCCAGGCCAGAAACAACAACGAACTGGTAGCCAACCTGGGCAATTTTGTGAACAGAAGCATTGTGCTTACGCATAAATATTTTGATGGAAAAGTGCCGGTCCCAAATAAATTCACTGATGAAGAACATGCACTCATAAACAGTGTGTTTGCATTAAAAAAGGCCATCACTGACAACATTGAGCATTTTAAATTCAGGGAAGCGCTGCAGTCTTTCATGAATATTTCCCGTGCCGGCAACAAATACCTCGCTGATACCGAACCATGGTTGCTTATCAAAACTGATCCGGAAAAAGTTAAAACCATATTGTATTCCTGTCTGCAGTTGTCTGCTCAACTGTCACAGCTTGGCAATGCTTTCCTCCCTTTTTCTATGAAAAAATTGCGGGAATTCCTGAACACAGACTTGAAACCCTGGCCGGAAAACAATGAATTTGAATTGCTGGAACCCGGCCATGCAATCAACAAAGCCGGTTTGCTTTTTCAAAAAGTGGATGACAAAGAAATCCAGACACAATATGATAAACTAGCTGCAACAAAGGCATCCAATGTTTTTGAGAAAACAAAAGCGGAGCCGTTTAAAGCCCCTTGCGAATTTGATGATTTCATGAAAATGGACATCAGGCTGGCTACCATCATAAAAGCGGAAAAAATACCGAAAACCAAAAAGTTGCTGAAATTATACCTTGATGTGGGCAGCGATAAACGCACCGTGGTTGCCGGCATTGCTGAATACTACAAACCCGATGAAATTATCGGAAAACAGGTAGCTTACCTTGCTAACCTGGAACCCAAAAAACTCCGTGGAATAGAATCACAAGGCATGGTACTGATGGCAAAAGAACCGGACGGCACTTTGCGTTTTATGGAACCAGATGCAAAAGGGAAGAATGGTGCTGTTATTGGGTGATGGCACGAATGCACGAAGGAACGATGGCATGATAGTACGATGGCACGAAGTGGCGATGGGACGAAGTGGCGATGGGACGAGTTGACGAACACGGAACTCGAAACCCGAAACCCGAAACACGGAACATTTTTCCTCTTATTTAATCTCATTTTAAATTAATATTCCCCTCAAACTAAATGTTAAAGGACAGTTTTTTTTATCAGGAAACTTTTTAGTTTTGTCAGCATATTAAGTGGACAAGAAATGACCAGCAAAACAGAGGTTGAACATAAAGGTATTGTTGACCATTGTCAAGGCAACTCGGTTTATGTGAAAATACTATCGGAATCTGCTTGTGCTTCATGTAAAATTAAAAGCGTTTGTGGTGTAGATACCAAAGAAAAAATTATTGAAATTGATAACGCACCACCTGATTATCATGAAGGGGATTCTGTTGTTGTAAGCATCAGTGAAAAACATGGATACAAAGCTTTGTTTATTGGGTACCTGCTTCCATTTATTGTTTCGCTCACTACGCTTATTCTTGGTATCAAATTAACAGGAAATGAAGGCCTTAGTGGACTTTTAGCAATAGTCATACTGGCTCCCTATTTTTTGGTGCTTAGATTTTTACGTCCTAACTTAAAGAAATCGTTTCGTTTTAATATTAACAAAACACACGTATAATTATGGAAATTATACTTTATACATTATTATCGCTGTGTGGGTTGGGAATCATCCTGGCATTGATACTTTATGTTGTTGCCCAGCGCTTTAAGGTAGTTGAAGACCCCCGCATTGATGAAATTAATGAACTTTTACCGGGAGCTAATTGCGGTGGTTGCGGATATCCCGGTTGCCGGGGATTTGCTGAAGCATTGGTACAGGCAGACAGCCTGGATGATTTTTATTGCCCCGTTGGTGGTAACGAAACCATGAAAGCAGCAGCGTCCATACTGGGTAAAGAAGTGGCTGAAAAAGAAAAACAAGTGGCTGTGGTTCGTTGCCAGGGAAGCCCCGAACACAGAAAAAAAACCAGTGAATACGATGGCCCGCAATCATGCATCCTTGAAAGCCAGACATACGGCGGAGATACAGATTGCCCTTATGGTTGTCTTGGACTGGGAGATTGTGTGGAAGCCTGTGATTTTGACGCTATTCACATGAACCCTGAAACTCATTTACCTGAAGTTACGGAAGAAAATTGCACAGCTTGCAATGCATGTGTGGAAGTGTGTCCTCATGATATCATTGAATTGCGCAATGCCGGCAAAAAAAGCCGCAGAATATATGTTTCATGTGTCAACGAGGATAAAGGCGGCCCGGCAAAAAAAGCCTGTGATGTGGCTTGTATTGGTTGTGGAAAGTGTGTTAAAGTATGTCCTTTTGATGCCATTACATTGGAAAACAACCTGGCTTATATCGATTATGAAAAATGCAAATTGTGTCGCAAATGTGTGGATGAATGCCCCACAAATGCCATTGTGGAAGTAAACTTTCCGCCCAAAAAGAAAAAAACCGGGGAAAAACCAGCTGCGGACAAAAAGGAAACAGAGAAAAAAAGTCAACCCAAAGAAAATACAAACCAAGCGTCTGAAAATGAAAAGGAACAACAAAATTCTAATTCAGACGAAACCAAAGCATAAGGAGGAAATGCCATGTTAAAGACCTTTCCAAAAGGTGGTGTACATCCCGCTGAAAACAAACTTTCAGCCGGGAAAGGAATCAAGGAAATGCCTTTGCCTAATGAGGTAATTGTTCCCGTTTCACAGCATATTGGAGCTCCCGCACAGCCAGTTGTGAAGCGCGGCGATACAGTGAAAACAGGAAGTTTGTTAGCCAGGGCAGGTGGTTTTGTTTCATCCAATACCCATTCCCCTGTTTCAGGGAAGGTGAAAAAAATTGACAATATGATGGATGCTGCGGGATTCAAAAAGGCATGCATCATTATTGTCAGAAACGGGGATGAATGGGAAGAAGGCATTGATACCAGCACCGATTTGATTAAAGATATCAGTGCAACTCCTGAAGAAATTCGCAACAAAATTGCTGAGGCAGGCATTGTTGGTTTAGGTGGTGCAACATTTCCCACGCATGTGAAACTTTCGATCCCCGATGGTAAATCCATTGACCATATTATCATCAACGGTGCTGAATGTGAACCATACCTGACATCCGACCACCGTTTGATGCTGGAAAAGGCACATCAGATTTTGGTTGGCACCCAATTGCTGATGAAAGCTACAGGCGTCTCCAAAGCCATCATAGGCATTGAAAACAACAAGCGCGATGCCATTGAAATTCTTACCAACATTGCTAAAGAATATGATGGCATTCACATCCAGCCCCTGAAAGTTCGGTATCCTCAGGGTGGCGAAAAACAACTCATCAAAGCATTGCTTAACAGGGAAGTGCCGTCGGGAGGCCTGCCTCTTGATATTGGTTGTGTTGTCCAGAATGTAGGCACTAACGTGGCCGTTTATGAAGCTGTTCAGAAAAACAAACCTCTCATCGAGCGGGTGGTATGCGTAACCGGAAAATCCGTAAAAGAACCCTGCAATCTAATGGCTAGAATAGGAACACCTTTTTCCGAACTGATTGAAGTAGCTGGTGGTTTACCCGATGACACAGGCAAAGTTGTCAGTGGCGGCCCGATGATGGGGAAAGCTGTCCCTTCAACCAATGTCCCTGTTACAAAAGGAACCAGTGGTATCACCATTTTCAACAAACAAGAAAGCAAACGTGATGTTGCAACAAATTGTATTCGTTGTGCACGTTGTGTTTCAGCTTGCCCGGCAGGATTAGAACCTTACAATCTAAAAAACATCTCAGAAAATGAAGACTGGGAAAGGCTGGAGCAAGAACATGTGATGGATTGTATCGAATGTGGCTCATGCAGTTATACCTGTCCCGCAAATGTACCCATCCTCGATTATATCCGACTGGGAAAAGCTAACGTAAGTCAAATCATCAGATCTAGAAAAAAATAGACCCATGAATACCAATAAATTAATTGTATCTCAATCACCACACGTCAGCGATAAAGACTCTGTACAAAAAATCATGTTTACAGTCTTAATTGCCCTGGTACCTGCTTTTTTGGTATCTGTATATTTCTTTGGACTTGATGCTATTCGTGTACAGGTCATTGCTATTGCATCCTGTATTTTAGTTGAATGGGCCATTCAGAAATTTTTGATCAAAGGCAACAATACCATTCCCGATGGTTCAGCCATTCTTACCGGTGTGTTGCTGGCATTTAATGTGCCCGCTAACCTGCCATGGTGGATCATTATTATCGGTGCAATTGTAGCCATTGGCATAGGTAAAATGTCTTTCGGCGGATTGGGTAAAAACCCGTTTAATCCTGCCTTGGTTGGCCGTGTTTTTATGTTGATCTCATTTCCCGTACAAATGACAAGCTGGCCAAAAGTACAGGTACTGAACTTTGCCATGACAGATGCGGAAACAGGCGCTACACCTCTGGCCATTATGAAAGAAGGAATTGCCAACGGCGAACCGGTAAGGCAAATCATGAACAGCATGCCTACATCTTATGCTGACTGGCTTACAGGTGATATGGGAGGTTCTTTGGGTGAAATTTCTGCCATTGCTTTGATCATAGGTGGTATTTACCTTGTCTGGAAAAAAGTTATTCCTGTTCATATCCCAATTGCTATTTTGGGTAGCATTGCTTTGTTTACCGGTATCCTGCACCTTATTAATCCACAGAATTTTGCAGATCCTGCTTTCCATTTATTAACAGGTGGTATTTTGCTCGGTGCTATTTACATGGCTACAGATATGGTCACCTCACCTATGACTACCAAAGGCATGTGGATTTATGGAATTGGGATTGGCGTTATTACAGTATTTATCAGGGTATGGGGAGCTTATCCCGAAGGCGTATCATTTGCCATCCTGATCATGAATGCTTTTGTTCCGCTAATAAACCGGGGTATGAAACCAAAATTATTCGGAAAACAAGAAAATAAAAAATAGACATTGTATAATACACTTAATAACAGCTTATTATGGCAAAAAAAGAATCAACATTATTAAACATGGTCATGACACTGTTCCTCGTAACAGCTGCGGCAGGCCTTGCACTCGCCCTGGTATATAACACCACACTTGAACCAATACAAAAGGTGGAGAAAGAAATTCTCAAAACGGCATTAGGCAGGGTTTTACCTGAGTATGATAAAATTGAACCGCTATCCGGCATTGAAGTGGTGCCGGAAAACGGCAAAGACCCTTTGATTTTTTATCCCGCTTATCAGGGTAACAAGCATGTGGGAACAGCCATAAAAACCTATACCGATAAAGGATTTAGCAGCAGATTTTGGATCATGGTGGGGTTTAAACCAGACGGCACGATCATCAACACCGCTGTACTCGAACATAAAGAAACCCCCGGACTTGGTGATAAAATGGAAGCAGAAAAAAGCGACTTTTCTGATCAATTCAAAGGTAAGAATCCTGCCGATTTTGCTCTCAGCGTGACAAAAGATGGTGGTGATGTGGATGCCATTACCGCAGCTACAATCTCTTCACGAGCTTTCTGCGATGCTGTTGACAGGGCATATAAAACGTTTATGAACGAAAATAAAGAATAAATATTGGAGGATCCAAATAATGAATAAATGGAAAATTTTCTCAAAAGGGTTTGTTAAAGAGAATCCCGTATTTGTACTGTTGCTGGGGTTATGTCCAACGCTTGGCGTTACAACCTCTGCTATTAACGGACTTGGAATGGGCCTGGCTACAACCTTTGTGCTGGTAATGTCTAACATTGTGATTTCAATGGTGAAATCCGTCATTCCCAACAAAGTCAGAATCCCTTCTTTCATCGTCATCATTGCCTCGTTTGTTACCATTGTTGATTTGATTATGAAAGCTTATGTCCCTGAATTGCATGCTCAGTTGGGATTGTTTATTCCTCTCATCGTTGTTAACTGCATTGTCATGGGACGTGCTGAAGCTTTTGCATCAAAAAATTCAGTTGGAGATTCCATCCTTGATGGACTTGGTATTGGCCTTGGTTTTGCTTTCGCCCTGACATTGCTCGGTGCTGTAAGGGAAATTTTAGGCAGCCTTTCTATTTTTGGGATACCCATTGTCGAAGCGGATGGCATGCTTGTTTTTGTGCTTGCTCCCGGAGCTTTCCTGGGGCTGGCTTACCTTATAGCCTTGATGCGTAAATTAACTGATAAATAAAAACTTATAATAGTGTTACCATGGAATACATTATAATCATAATCAGCGCTGTCTTTGTCAACAACATTGTCCTTGCGCAATTTTTAGGATTGTGTCCCTTTGTCGGCGTTTCTTCAAAAGTAAAAACCGCTACCGGGATGAGCGGAGCTGTACTTTTTGTTATGTTCATTGCCACCGTCATCACATGGCTGATACAAAATTACATCCTGTTACCATTTAAGATAGAGTACATGCAGACCATTGCATTTATCCTGGTCATATCCTCTCTGGTTCAAATGGTTGAAATTATCCTGAAAAAAATCAGCCCTTCATTGTTTCAGGCGCTCGGGGTATTTTTACCACTCATCACAACCAATTGTGCCATACTTGGGGTCACATTGCTTACCGTACAAAATGACCTTAATTTGCTTGAAGCCGTTTTCTTTTCCATCGGGAACGCTGGTGGTTTTGCACTGGCACTGATCCTGTTTGCAGGTATCAGGGAACACCTCGAAATGATGAGACTGCCCAAAGGCATGAGCGGTGTACCTGCAGCCCTGGTAGTAGCTGGTATTTTATCCCTCGCTTTTATGGGATTTGCCGGTTTGGTTTAAGGAAACTTATATACGATATGGTATGCCAGACACACCATATTTAATGTACCAATTTGCTACTGTTATTAGAAGTCCCCTTATGTCTTTTTTTATTTGCCTCATTATCTCAAAG
>JBNGDT010000140.1:0-6969 GCA_049975305.1 Bacteroidales bacterium
GCTATTAATAAATATGTTCATAAGTGATGGGGTTTGGATGGTGGGGAGTGGGTAAGGTTTTGGTGAAGGCTTCTTTTTTACAATAATATTTTTCTTTTCCCAAATATTATCATTATCTTTCCCTCATAAAAAATCCATTTATGGAAAAACCAACAGTAACAATTTATACTGATGGTGCGGCCAGGGGAAATCCCGGTCCCGGTGGGTATGGAGTGGTTTTGATAAGTGGTAACAGGCGCAAAGAACTTTCTGCAGGATACAGGAAAACAACCAACAACCGCATGGAACTGCTTGCTGTCATTAAAGCATTGGAAGCCCTGAAAATTGAAGGAAGTAAAGTAGATGTTTATACGGATAGCAAATACGTGTGCGAAGCGGTTGAAGAGGGATGGGTGTTTACATGGGAACAAAAAGAGTTTAAGAAAAAGAAAAACCGCGATTTGTGGCTTAGATTTCTTGTTGTCTATAGAAAACACGACGTAAAATTTCACTGGGTAAGGGGACACTCAGATATAAAAGAAAACAATCGCTGTGACAAAATTGCAACCAACGCATCAAAAGCAAAAAATCTACTGATAGATGAACAGTACGAAGACGAACAAAAAGAAGCCAACAATACCTTGTTCTGACTGCCACCTGATCGTATTTGACAAACTCAATTCTACCCTATTTGACATAGCAAAAAACATCCGCTATAAGGTATTTGTTGAGGAACAAGGTTTTGATATGAACAATGAATTTGATGGGAAGGATTCCGATGCAACTCATGGTTTGTTGTTTCATCACGAACAACCTGTTGCTGTTTACCGCCTGCGTAATACGGAACAAAGTATTAAACTTGAACGCATGGCCGTGATAAGAAAGCACAGGCAACACGGCATTGGTAAATGCCTGATGCAGAACTCATAGCACATCTTGGCAAAAGCAAAGACAATGTGTACCTTTATGCCCGGAAAAATGCTGTGGATTTTTATAAAAGAACTAAAATAATATCCAGGTTATAAACCATGGGTGGAGGCATAAAAAGACTGGCAGGACAAACTGCAATTTACGGGCTTAGCAGTGTAGTAGGCCGTTTATTGAACTATTTGCTTGTCCCATTGTACACCAGGGTGTTCCATCCGGGAGAATATGGTGTTGTTACCGAGTTTTATGCCTATGTATCTTTCCTTATCATTATCCTGACTTATGGCATGGAAACCGGATTTTTCAGGTTTTCACAAAACAAATCAGAATTTGATAAAACTTACTCCACAAGCCTCACTTCACTTTTTTGCACCTCTGCGCTTTTTGTTGTTCTAATCAATGTTTTTGCTCAGCCAATTGCATCCTTGGTGGAGCACCCTGCCCATCCGGAGTGGATTCGCTGGTTCAGTTTTATTTTGGCCTTCGATGCTTTTTCGGCTATCCCCTTTGCCAAACTTCGCCAGCAGAACAAAGCATGGTGTTTTGCCACCATAAAACTCATCAACATTAGTGTAAATATCGGGTTTAATTTATTCTTTCTTCTGTTATGCCCGGCTGTGGCAAAAAGCAATCCGGATGCACTGCTATTACAGGTGTATAATCCTGCCATTGGCGTAGGGTATATTTTTATTTCCAATCTGCTGGCAAGTTCAATCACGTTGTTGTTGCTGCTTCCGGATATTTTTGATGTGAAATTTCAATTTGACAGGGCATTGCTTCGTAAAATGCTTTGGTATTCATTTCCTTTACTTATAGGTGGATTGGCTGGTATGGTGAATGAAACCATTGACAGAATTTTGCTTAAATACATGCTGCCGGGAGACCAAAATCATGTGATGTCTGAATTGGGGATATATGGCGCCAATTATAAGTTGTCAATCATAATGATACTGTTTATCCAGATGTTCCGGTATGCAGCCGAACCGTTTTTCTTTTCGGAGGCGAAATCAAAGCATTCAAAAAACCTGTTTGCAGAAGTTATGGTGTATTTTATCATTTTTGGATTGGTCATTTTTCTTGGTATTACCGGGTATATTGATGTTGTGAAATATTTTATTGATCCAGATTACCATGAAGGTCTTTCTGTGGTGCCCATTTTATTGATTGCTAATTTATTCCTCGGTATATATTTTAACTTATCGGTATGGTATAAACTGAACAATCAAACCACATACGGGGCATGGATAGCCATAGCCGGTGCTTTGATAACACTTGTTTTAAACATCATCTTAATTCCATACATCAGTTATATGGGCTCAGCCATTGCAACGCTTGTTTGTTACGTATCCATGGTATTTATATCCTATTACCTGGGGCAAAAGCATTTTCCCATTCCGTATAACCTGAAAAAAATCGGTTTATACGCGGTAATCGCAGCAGTTATTTATGTGATATTTATCTGTACTAATCAACAAACAGCATGGATAAAATACATTACAAATACCATTTTAATTGCAGGCTTCATTATTTTTGCAATAAAAAATGAACATTTGTTGCGAAGAATAAGGCAAAAAGATGCAGTTTAATTTTTATTTATGTATTGAATATTGTATTTTGTAACTTTTTAAAGAGATAATAAGATGAAAGTGAATATTGTAAACAAATCAAACAATCCACTGCCAGAGTATAAGACAGTGCATGCGGCAGGGCTGGATTTATGTGCATCTCTGGAAAAGCCGGTTACCTTGCAAGCACAGGAAAGGGCACTTGTTCCCACCGGTTTGTATATTGAACTTCCTCCCGGATATGAAGCCCAGATTCGCCCACGCAGTGGATTGGCATTGAAATATGGCATAAGCGTTCTCAATACCCCGGGAACAATTGATGCAGATTACAGGGGGGAAATTGGTGTTATTCTTGTAAATTTGTCAACACAGGCATATACCATTGAAAATGGCGACCGTATATGTCAGATGGTCATTGCAAAGCACGAACAGGCGGAATTAAAAGAAGTGGAACTGTTAAACGAAACAAAACGAGGAGCCGGTGGCTTTGGCCATACCGGAAAAAATTGATGTTATGAAATTAATTATCCCCATGGCCGGCATAGGAAAACGCATGCGGCCACATACATTAAATGAACCAAAACCATTGATCCCCGTTGCAGGAAAACCCATTGTCCAGCATCTCGTTGAAAACATTGCTGATGTTGTAAGCGAAGGCATTGAAGAAATTGATTTTGTCATTGGGAATTTTGATGAAGAAATAAAAAATCAGTTGAAAGAAATTGGCGGGAGAATTAATGCCGGATCAAGGTTTTTTCAACAGAAAGAACCCCTTGGAACGGCCCACGCTATTCAATGTGCTGCTGATGCCATGAATGGCAAAATTGTGGTTGCTTTTGCAGATACTTTGTTCAAAGCTGATTTTAAACTTAATGCCCACCACGACGCCACTATCTGGGTACAAAAAGTACAAAATCCTTCTTCCTTCGGGGTGGTAAAACTGGATGATACCGGGCAAATCACCGATTTTATTGAAAAGCCAAAATCATTCGTCTCTGATTTGGCCATCATCGGGATTTATTATTTTAAAGAAGGAAGTAAACTCCGTGACGCTATTCAATACCTGCTGGATAACAAAATCACAGGCAATGGTGAATATCAACTTACCGATGCCCTCGAAAACATGAACAAACAAGGCATGAAATTTTATCCTGGGGAAGTCATTGAATGGATGGATTGTGGCAATAAAAACGCTATCGTTCATACCAATCAACGCATGTTGCATTATTTAAAACACGAAGACCTGATTTCAGATAAAGCCGTTTTTACTGATTCTGTAATTATTCCCCCCTGCTACATTGGGAAAAATGTGAAAATTCTTAATTCCGTCGTTGGGCCTTATGTTTCCATTGGAGAAAATTCACAAATCCATAATTCAAATATTGAGAACAGCATTATCCGTGATGATGCTATCATTGAAAATACCGTACTAACCAATTCATTAATAGGAAATCACACAATAATTAAAAACCATGCCGATGATTTAAACATCGGCGATTATACTAAAATTAATAATTCATAAATTATGAAAATAATCACTCGTATCTTACCGTTTATATTCCTGTTGTCTGTTGTTTCTGTATCCTGTTCGCTGTTAAATAAAACCGAAAAAAGGGATACTGAAACCAAAGTAAAAACTCAAAAGGAATTTAATTATGATGCTCACTTTCTGGAAGGGCTCAGGTTAAAAATGCTTGGAAAATATGAACAAGCTTCCATAGAATTTGAAAAGGCACGGCAATACATTGACAATGAGGCCCCTCTGTATTATGAACTTGCAGAAGTCAATTCTCAACTGGGTTATTATGGCACAGCCCGGAAACATGCTGAAAAAGCAGTGGAACTGGACCAAGATAATATCTGGTATAACATCCTCCTGGTTCAGCTTTATCAAAATGCAAGCTTGTTTGCGAATGCAAGTGAAACTATGGAAAAAATCATCGAACTCAAGCCCAACAGACTTGAATATTATTTTATGCTTTCCTCGCTGTACCAATCCATAGGTAAACCTAAAGATGCCCTTAATACAATGAAAAAGGCAGAAAATAGATTCGGTATCACAGATGTCATTTCCATAGAAAAAAAGCGGCTGTATCAATCAATGGATAAACCCGGTAAAGCCATTGATGAAATTAAAACATTATCAGAAGCCTATCCCGGAAATGCACAATACAAAGCCCTTCTCGCCGAACTTTATATTGACATAGGTGACAAAACAAAAGCACAGGAAATCTATGACGAACTCGAAAATACTGAAAACCTGCAGGGTGATATCCTGTTGTCCATTTCGCAGTTTTATCAACAAATCGGCGAGTATGACAAAGCGTTTGATTATTTAAAACAAGCATTTGCATGTGAAAACATGGATGTGGATGTTAAAATTGAAATGCTCGTATCGCTTCTTACCACTACCGAAACCTCAGAATTTGAAGTGCAGAAACAAAGGGAATTGTTCAACACCCTGGTACGTACTCATCCTGCAGAACCTAAGGCGCTTACGGTATATTCGGATTTTCTTGTGAAAGTAGGGGAATACAATGAGGCGGTGACTGTGATCAAACAAGTGCTTGAGAGCAACAGTGATAAATACCTGATATGGGAGCAAATGCTTTACATCCAAAACCAACTTGGCGATTTTGAAACCATGTACCAGTATGCTGATACCATTACCACCCTTTTTCCATATCAACCGCTCCCATACCTGTATGGAAGCGTTGCTGCATTTCAAATTAAACGCTTTGACAATTGCATTGAATATGCGAAAAAGGGATTGAAAATTCCTTTTGATAATAAGCAAATCAAGATTGAGCTGCTTACTTTTCTTGCTGAAGCTTATGAAGAAACCGGCAATCATGAGCTGGCTGATAGCACCTTTGAAAAAATCCTCGAAATTGACCCTGAAAACACATTTGTACTCAATAATTACGCTTATTACCTGTCGCTAAGGGGAGAAAACCTTGAAAAAGCCAAAATAATGAGTGAAAAACTTATTGAACTCGAACCGGATAATCCCAGCTACATAGACACTTATGGATGGATATTGTATAAGATTGGAAATTATGAAGAAGCACTCACTTACATTAAAAAAGCCTATAATTCAGGAGGAAACAGCAGGCCTGCTATAGTTGAACATTATGGTGATGCCTTATATAAAAACGGAAGAAAGGATGATGCTGTTATGCTTTGGAAAGCGGCACTCCAATTGTATAGTGAGAAAGAACTCCCCAAAGCATTGGAACAAAAGATTCAAACAGGAAAGCTGATTGATGAATAAAACAAAACTGTACATATATCAACTCACAGTTTTTGCGTTATTTGTGTTTTTGTCCCTGTTTTTTCATGCGTGTAAAACAAGCCGCACTGCAGGCACTTCTTACCCTAATATAAGCATAAATGAACTATTGTACGCTCATGACACAAGTTATGTAAATGTAAATATCCTTGACCTGCGGTTCAAAGTAAAATATACCGATTCAACATCAGGAACTCAACGTGCCACCTGTTACATACGCATGTACACAGACAGCCTGATTTGGGTTTCGGTCAGGTCTGTAAATATTGAATGGATGCGGATATTAATGACACCTGATAGTTTGCAATTTGTTGATGGAATGAATAAAACATATTATCAGGGCAATTATGATTTTTTTTCACGAAAACTCATGATAATCCCCGTATTTCAAAATATCCAGGATCTGTTGTTGCAAAAAATGTTTGTTTTTAATCCACATTATCAACAGGAACTGCAAAAAAAAATCAAACCCTGCAATGATAGTATTTATTACTGCCTGAAGCTAAATGCAGAAAAACCAAAAACCGGTCAGGGAAAAATTAACGTATTCAGCCCGGGTTGGGTTGAACAATATTTCCGGTTTTATCCATACAATTTTAAGCTTGCATCAACAGAACTTATAAGTACCCTTACCGGGGACAAAATACAGGTTGAATACACTACCACTGATAACGATTACCATTACCCCGGCACTATTGCAATAAGCCTTAAAGGGCAACAACATGTCAACATGGAACTGGAAAACAAAAAAGCAGCCTACGGTGATTCATTAAAAACACCATTTAAAATTCCGGAAAACTATGAACCTGTCAGATTTTAATTTGTATTTTCGTAAATGTAACTATTCTGCCGCATACAATTGTTACCGCTAATACGCTGTGGCGCTAAGAAATAAAAAACGATGAATTAAATCACTAAAGTTTCGCAGAAAACATAATCTGTTTATAAACAATTTATTATGTGTTTTGCATTAAGTTAAGGTTTTGAATTTATGATATTTATGTTTTCCATTTTGGTTACATCAAAATCCTTTTAAGAAAACATTTATTGTCCTTCTTTCTTTCCTACCATGAAAGAAAGAAGCAAAGAAAATCACCGCCAAACCCATTTTTTCTGTGGGTTCCCCAAAGCATTTTCTGCCGGAATCCCGAGATCTGTTCAGCCGGGATTCCCGCTATTTCCAATCCCTGAAAATGCTTTGACCCA
>JBNGDT010000141.1:0-6892 GCA_049975305.1 Bacteroidales bacterium
TCGCAGGGGAACCCAAATTAAAACATTTTAAAGGATAACTTTTTGATTCTCAGAAGCAATTTTTGAAAACATCAATGTGGTGCATAAAACAGGGGCTTCCGTTTGGGAGCCTTTTTTTTTGTCATCATACATTAATTTTCGTAATTTTACCAGTATATAACATTTGTATTATGGACGAAATTTCAAGAGATAAACTTAAGGCATACAATCCTATACACGGTAAAAAACAAAAGGAAAGCAAAAGAGCCAGGCATTTCTCAAATACAGTATGGAAAAGTATCAAATCAGCCATGGATGGCTTTATTGACGAAGGAAAGGAAACCCAACAAATGGAAGAGTTTTTTTTAAATTGTTAGAACAGAAACTTAAATTGAATGAACGCAACGAGCCTCCTTCTGAAGAAGAAGTGAAAGAAGCACTGGAACAATTGAAAGATGTCGGAAGAATTGGATTTTTAGCTTCTGTTTCACTGTTGCCATGAGGTGCTTTTCCCTTACTGGGGCTTGAATTGCTTGCCAGATAATTCGGGATCAAACATTTTTCATTTATTCCTTCTTCCTTCAGGCATAAACTTGACCAAAAAACCAACAATAAGCCACCCGGTAAGCAACCCGGAAAAAACTATAAATCCTTTATCCAGGTACTTATATCCTCAATCAACACCGGATCAACATTTTCATTGCGTTCGTATTCATGGCGGGAAGGCTCCCCTTCATTCTCGAACAACAAATGATTGATGTTTTCATACGAGGTTGCTTTCCAATCTGAATCAGACCGACGCAAGGCACGTCTGAATTTCCTGAAATCTTTCATAGAAACCTGGTAATCACCTTCACCTTGAATCAGAAAAACAGGAATATCAATGTGTTTTAGCGTTTCCTGCTGGTCGTATTCCAGTAAATCTTTCCAATAGGCTGCAGGTAAACCAAAAGGCAAGGCAAAATCAACAGAATCCAGAGGTATATCCTTAAGTTTATCCAGGTTATTTATCTGTTCTTTAAGCATTTTCAACCTTCTTTTTTCGGCATCATCAAGGCCGTTTTTCTGCATCAAATATTTTGACTGTTCATACATTAAGTCCTGCAATGGCCTTGCATTTCCAGCAATCATAATCGCTGCTCCCACATCAATACTATCACATATCCGTGGTATCATCATAGCTCCCTGGCTGTGGCCTAATAAAATCAGATTTTCAGGACCAACCATCTTCATGCGTTTCAAATAGTCAACAATGGAAACCACATCTTGTCCTGTTTCATTCCAAATCGTCATCTCTTTTTCTGCAGCCAGTTCCTGACCAAACAAATACGTATTTTTTTCAAACCTAATACTACTGATGCCCTGTGCAGCCAATCCATAAGCCAAGTCTCTGAACGGTCGATTTCCAAGTATCGCCTCATCCCGGTCTGAGGGGCCTGAACCATGGATCATAACAACCACTTTGTTTTGCTGCTTTCCTACAGGCCTGATAAATTCACCCGTCAAACCATATCTGTTGCATGGTATCAATTCGGGGTAAACTTTATAATCCGTTTTTTTTGCGTAAGAAGGTTGCTTCCAGCCATCAGTGACTGCTTCGATTTTCATATGAAAACTTGTGATTTTATCATTATTCACAACAAAACGCAGCTTACATAATTGCTCACCATACCATAAAAATCGATACACTATGTTTTTATCATCATAATATGTTTTGAGAACACGGGTACGAATTTGTGGTTCTCCATAAGCTTGAATGTATCTTTCGTGTAGAGCTTGAATTTTTTCGGCATCTATTCTATCCTGCAAATTCTCACTGAAAAAAGATACAACATCCTTGTAATTTTTTTGCAGCAGTTCATTTATAAATCCTTGTGTAAGGCTATCATAAGGTTGTGCCTGGGAATTTACAGAAACAAAAACAACGAAAGACAACAATACAATTCTTCTCATAATGTTAATGTATTTTTCTCAAATATATAGATTTTCATTTGAAACATTTTTAAAAAACATAAATTTCCAATGATTTATTTATATTTGTACTCACAGTAAAATGTAAAAATAATCCGTGTATGAGTAATATAAAACTTAAAGTATTAGGATTATCTTACAGTCAAATGCAAAGTGGAGCTTATGCGCTTGTGCTTGAAGCTGTTAACAGTGAACATCGTATTCCGATCATCATTGGTAGTTTTGAAGCTCAAGCCATTGCCATACACCTCGAAAAGCTAAAGCCACCACGGCCACTGACACACGATTTGTTCGTCAGTCTGGCTAAAAAACTGAAATTCTGGTTAAAAGAAGTGCAAATATACAAACTGGAAGAAGGGGTTTTTCACTCCCGCCTTATTGTTATTAAAGACAATAATACCATGGAAATTGATGCCAGGACATCCGATGCTGTTGCCCTTGCACTCCGGTTTGATTGCCCTATATACACTACACAGGAAATCATTGACAAAGCAGGACTTATTATCCATCTGAAAGGCGAAGATTCAGAAAAAGACACTAATCAGGATGATAAGGGCAAAAAAACAAGCTCATCATCTGATGAAACAACAATCTCACCTGCTGGGATCCTGTCACAAAAAAGCATTGAAGAATTGAACGACATGCTGCAAAAAGCTATAGAACAGGAAGCTTATGAACAAGCTTCAAAAATTAACGATGAAATTAACAGACGAAAACCCAATAAAAAATAAAAGATGAAGCGCAAGATATGGATAGTATTGTTGATCATTGCAGGAATATTAAATTCCTTAATTGCTCAGGGCGAAGAAACAACTGTTAAACCGGGAAAATACAAAGCGTACAGTGGTACACTTCCGGATTTTCACAAGGAAATCATATTTTCTGCGGACGGCACAGGAGAGATGTTTTCTGAAACAGATACCACGCCTGTTTTATGGACATTTAAAAACAATACATTGAGGCTAATGCTTTGCCCTGGTGTACACTTTTATAAGCCCGATTCCATTTTGTTGTCTGAAAATGACAGCATGTCCGGCATATTTGTATATCAGAAAGGTCGTATTTCCATACCACAGACTCTCAACCTGAATGCACATGATTTCATCAAAGCTGATTATACCTTTTCTGTTGAAAAAACAGGGATAGACAGTTTATTGCTCAGCAATGCCACCTCAGATACTGAAATAAAAATACATCGCCTTTATAGCAGCACAGAAAGGGTGGATGTTCCCCTGGAAAACCAGGGCTTTAGTATCGTTGGATTGCTCAGGGGATTACTTGGAATGGTCTTTTTATTGTTCATAGCCTGGTTATTTTCTACAAACCGGAAAGCAGTCAGTTGGCGTGTAGTGCTTGTTGGCCTCGCCATACAGGCCGGTTTGGCCATCAGCATATTGAAAGTACCTTTTGTAAAAACATTCTTTGAATTTGTTGGCCAGATATTTGTAAAAATATTGCAGTTTAGCCAGGATGGTGCTGAATTTTTGCTTGGTGGCTTAATGAACTCCGAAACTTATGGTTATATTTTTGCTTTTCAGATTCTGCCAACCATCATATTTTTTTCAGCCCTGACAAGTGTACTTTTTTACCTTGGCATCATACAAAAAGTAGTGTATTTTTTGGCATGGTTGTTAACCAAAGCACTCAAAATAAGTGGTGCTGAATCGCTTTCTGTAGCCGGCAACATTTTTCTTGGACAAACAGAATCCCCCCTGATGATCAAGGCCTATTTGTCTGGTATGAATAAATCAGAAATCCTGTTGGTAATGATTGGAGGTATGGCAACAGTTGCCGGAGGTGTGCTGGCAGCCTATATAGGGTTCCTGGGCGGCGATGATCCGGCAATGCGATTGCTTTTTGCCAAACACCTGCTTGCTGCATCAGTAATGGCAGCGCCGGGAGCCATTGTTGTATCCAAAATACTGGTTCCCCAAACAAAAGACGTCAGCGGGAAGGTGGAGATTTCCAAAGATAAAGTGGGAACAAACATCCTCGATGCCCTGTCAAACGGAACAACTGAAGGTCTTAAACTGGCTGTTAATGTGGCTGCCATGCTGTTGGTTTTTGTGGCTGTAATAGCCTTACTAAACGGCTTCTTTGGCTGGATCGGGAGATTAACAAACCTGAATGCGGTCATCGCCGATGCCACAAACGGGGATTACACAAGCCTGTCACTGCAATTTATTCTTGGATATACCTTTGCCCCCTTTATGTGGGTTATAGGTGTGGCCGGGCCCGATATTGATTTGGTGGGCAGGTTGCTTGGAGAAAAACTCATCATGAGCGAATTCATTGGATACATCAGCCTTGCTGAACTAAAAGATGTCAGTGCATTTGCCGAACAAAAATCCATCCTGATGGCTACCTATATGCTGTGCGGGTTTGCCAACTTTGCCTCCATTGGCATACAAATCGGTGGCATCGGTTCACTGGCACCCAATCAGCGTAAACAATTGTCCATTTTCGGCATGAGGGCTTTGCTTGGCGGGACGCTCGCTTCCCTCCTCTCTGCTACCATGGTGGGGATTATCCTGGGGTAATCCTGATTTACTTGAAGGTAACATCTAAACAAAATACCACAAATGAAACAATACCTTACATTAC
Organism: Bacteroidales bacterium; assembly: GCA_049975305.1. Classification (GTDB taxonomy): domain Bacteria; phylum Bacteroidota; class Bacteroidia; order Bacteroidales; family ML635J-15; genus JAQIBY01. The sequence continues at coordinate 4,555 of JBNGDT010000141.1, forward strand.
TTGATCATGTCCTCACAAACGGCACTAAAAAAAGCGACCGCACAGGCACCGGTACCATTTCCGTGTTCGGATACCAGAACCGCTATAATCTTTCTGAAGGTTTTCCGGTGGTGACAACCAAAAAGCTGCATTTACGTTCTATCATTCACGAATTGCTGTGGTTTTTACAGGGCGATACAAACATACAATACCTCAAAGACAATAAAGTACGTATATGGGACGAGTGGGCTGATGAAAACGGTGACCTCGGACCAGTGTATGGATATCAATGGCGCTCATGGCCAACCCCTGACGGCAAACACATTGATCAAATCAGCAACGTGGTTGAATCCCTGAAAAACAACCCCGACAACCGCAGGCATATTGTGAGTGCCTGGAACGTTGCCAACGTGGATAACATGGCTCTTCCCCCCTGTCATACTCTGTTTCAGTTTTATGTGGCCGACAACAAATTATCATGTCAGTTGTATCAACGCAGCGCTGATTTGTTCCTCGGCGTGCCTTTCAATATTGCATCTTACGCTTTACTTACGATGATGATGGCACAGGTAACAAGCTATGAACCCGGTGATTTTGTTCATACTTTTGGCGATGCGCATATTTACCTAAATCATATTGAGCAGGTAAAACTGCAATTATCCAGGGAACCACGTCAATTGCCTGAAATGTGGATTAATCCGGAAATAAAATCTATCTTTGATTTTAAATATGAAGATTTTAAATTGATGAATTACGATCCTCACCCTCACATCAAAGGGAAGGTAGCGATCTAATAACAGTCGCTATATTCTAAATATCGGTTGACTTAAAAAAAAATTAACTATGTTTGTATTAATTTCACACATGGATCACAAATTAGTTGGCAATAGAACCAAATAATTATTATCTATAAGTAACATATCAAAACCGACATAAAAAAACATCAATATGAGTTTCTCAATCATAGTGGCAATAGCAAAAAACAGGGGAATCGGCAAAAACAATGACCTCTTGTACTACATCAAAAATGACCTGAAACGCTTTAAGAAAATCACAACGGGTCACGCCATAATAATGGGACGCAATACATTTTTATCGCTACCCAAAGGCCCTTTGCCAAATCGAAAAAACATTGTGATCACAGATAATCCTGAAGATTGCTCCCTGCCTGACAAATACCCTGATCGAGAAAGTATTATGGTAGATTCTATAGAAAAAGCGATCAAACAATGCAACCCTAATGAAGAAAATTTCATCATAGGTGGTGGAAGCATATACAAACAATTTATTGCTTATGCTGATAAATTATATTTAACGATTGTACATGAAGAACCTGACGCCGACATATTTTTTCCTGATTACAACAACAAAATGTGGAAGGAAATATGGAAAGAAGATCATTTTGAACACAAACCGGCATATTCGTATTTAATTTTAGAAAGAGATCGAGATAATGAACAGAATAACTAAAATACTTATCATACTTTTTGCATGGATAACACTGTTGTCACTTCCATCATGTGAAATTCACTATGATAATTCCGTTTCAACCGAACAGGCTATCAACATCATGAAACAGGGTGCGCAGGGAGTTACCATTTTTAAGGACATAACAAACCAGGTAACAAACATTGCCCGTCATTCAGATGACAGTTTACTCAACAGTCAAATTTCTGATTCTTTAATCAAAGATCCATACCCATCACTAAGCATTGAACCTTTTGACAATGAAACATGGCCAAAGACCATCACGATGAATTATGGCCCGGTAAACCATCTTTGCCCCGACATGCGTCAACGGCGTGGAAAACTTATCATAAGGGCCACAGATTATTTCGAAAATCCGGGTGCTGAATATACCGTCAGCTTTGATAACTTTTTCCAAAACAATTACCAGGTTAAAGGACAATTTACGGTGACAAACCTTGGCAGAAATAATCAGGACAAAACAGAGTACAAAATTTCAGCATCTGACATCAGTATCAATACACCAAAGGCAATCACGTTTTACTACAATCAAAACACCATCCGGACCTGGGAAGAAGGCGAAGCAACACCGCTAAATTATGAGGATGATGTTTATTATGTTAATGGCGAACTATTTGGCTACAGCTCCAACTCCGTCAGGTATGACATAAGCATCAGCGAAAAAAATCCTCTTGATATTTGGGTGAAGTGCCGCTGGATACGTGCCGGGGTATTAACCATTGAAGTTGAAACCATACCTGATATATCGCTTGATTTCGGAGACGGGGAGTGCAACAACTACGCCACCGCCACTTATGACGGTGAAGAGTACATTATCAACATGGATTAACCTTCCATCCTGAATACAATCCGCATTGCATCAAACCTATTG
>JBNGDT010000142.1:0-6891 GCA_049975305.1 Bacteroidales bacterium
CCTGATAAACAGCATTTAAACCAGTAAAGTTAAAACGCCCGTTGGACTTAATTTTGGTTAAATCCATTTTGACTAAATCATCAAGGCGTGTATTGATGTTTAAATTGCAATCTGCAGTTCCCGACATATCTATAGTTAAGCTGTCCGGCAACAATGATTTGATTTCTTGAAGGTTAATGTTGGCTAGCAGTGAAAGATCACACTGTTGTAATCCCGTAGCATCTTTGATGGAACCACTGCATTTTAAGGCATTGTTGTTTAAGATGGTACTCAGGTTGTTTATGATCACATCTGCTTTATCGGTATTGGTGTTAAGGTCAAGGTTGATGTTGGCATTGGTGTTTGCAAATGTGTATGGCAGGTCTGAATATGTGCCATTCAGGTTGATTACTCTTAAATTGGTATTTATTATTGGCATTGATGTGTCATTATAAAACCCATTTGCTCTTCCTGAAATTTGAATATCACCATCAAAATTTATATCAGATACCAATGGCTGATAATCTTCCGGGATCAGGGCAAATATGTCATCCAACCCCCATTGTTCAGTGATTAGATTAATGTCCATTTCGATGTCACTGTTAGTACCCCGTTTTGCCCATCCGTCAAGGACAAATTCCAGGGTGTTGATTGCCAGTTCGGTTTTTGTTAATGTGATGCTTTCATCATCCATGTCAATGGACAGGGGCGCATTCAAACGCAGATTTGTTGAATCGAGATAGGTTGTGTCGTTTGTTGAAAAGGATATTGATTTTATTTCGGTTTTCACAAGGCCTTCAAGTATATTGTCAGTCAGCTTGCCATCAACTGAAAATGCGAAATCATCAATGTTGGCAGCCATCTGTGAACTGTCATTTACTGAATATTGTACATTATCAATATCGAGATTCAGTTTGGCATTCCCTGATGCTTTCTTGTATTTTCCGCGGATTGAGAAATTAAGATTGATGATTTTTGCTTTTGTTCTGTTTTGTTCGTCAATATAATGCGCTTTTAAATTTTCTATTTCAACTTTTTGGATGTCAATTAATTCCGGCAATTTCGGACTTGTATTTTCCTTGTCTTCTTTTTTATCTGTTGATTGATAGATGTCATAATTGGCATTTCCCAAACTATCCACATACACATTTGCTGCACCATTTTTTAGATAGATTTCATTCAGGACAACAGATTTATTTTTACGCCATTGTTTATGGTCAATTGTTGCAATGAAATCATCAAAATGTGCCAGGGTATCAGGTTGAGCGCCTTTTACAGGATTAATCAATGTGAGATTTTCAACATGAATCCCAAGTTTGGGAAATGTCTTAAAAAATGTTAAATCAACGGTTCCTATTCTGACTTCACAGTTTAACAGCTTGTTTGCCTGATTGGAAACAATGGGCGTAATTCTCGACGGTGTTAAAACGAACCAAATTGTGATGATAATACAAATTATAATCAACAACAGCAGTGCTATCATTGACCTTTTAAAAATCCTGAGTGTTTTTTTCATGCTTTATTCGTGTTAATCACAAATCCTGTAATGAGATTGATTAGCTATCGTTTTCATTACTCAACCTTTGTGAAATTATGTGTTGTACCGTAATCGTCTTTATATATAAGATTTGTTTCATTAAGCCTGGTAACAGTATAAGTTTTAGGAATGTTACCTCCAATTTCCATAATATGAATCTGGACCAATTGATCTTCGTCTAAGCTCCATGTAAAATCCTGCGCTTCTGCTTCTGAAACATCATCTGCAGTATCCCATGTGTAACCTGTGTGGTCAGATTTATATCGTTCATATAAAGTTCCTTCTACCCATTTCCCATATAATAATGATTCATCATAAGATGTGGGATCATCAGATTCACAGGAAACAAAAAAGGAAAAGCTAATAAAGATCAAAATAACAATACCTGCTTTACCTGCTTTAAGTAAGTTTCTGTTTTTTTTCATAGGACAAAAAAATAGTCATTAAAAATGACTACAAAATAAACAAAAAATATCAATCAAGTCCAAAAAAAATCAGTTTTTGAAATAAAACATTGGTAACTATTCATACGCATTTGTAATGATAGCATGAATGCACGAAAGAACAATAGCGTGATGGAAAACTACCGTGATGGTGGAAAAGTTAAACAAAGAACCATTGCAACTCTAACCAAATGGCCAAAACACCTTGTGGATGATTTAGAAAAATTACTAAAAGTCAAAGCCGTTACTTCAATTGAAGACATGGAGCTTTCTAACGGAAAAGCTTTTGGAGCTATAGAGGTAGTTAAACAAGTTGCTCATCGATTAGGAATTCAGCAGGCTCTTGGCAATTCAAACGGAAATTTGCCATTGAAAGTTTTGATAAAATTCAGTATGTGGAATATAATTTTAAAAGGGGAAAAGATAAAATTTCCACCAACAAATTTACCGGAACACACAAAAGAAATATTACACGCATTGGATATGACTGAAAATGTAGCCAAGAAAAAACTAATAGTAAACTCTGGATCAATTGCAAACAAAGTCTTGTATGGGATAATTACATCACAATAGACAGGAAGTTCCGTTAAAAAACGAATATATCCCAAATATACACAAAATATCTAACGATAAAATAAATCTTATCAATAATTTTTCTTTTTGCTGTTGATAAGCATGTTCATAAGTGGTGGGTTTTCTTTGCCGGACAGGAAAGTTTCAGGCACAGCAGGAACCTTGGTATTCCTGAACCCGGACAACGTGTCAACCGCCCATACTCAATGATGTTTGATGTGTAGTTTTTTCAAAAGCATCTGTGTGAAACATAATTGTCTCTATTCCGGAATAAGTTCCCCCTACTGAAACCGTCTGTCAACAGAATATTTGATGGGAATACCACAGCGTATGCCAAGTTCAAGTTTATGAGAGTACATTTTGGGGATGGCTCCCTGTGGCAGATTTTTATACACAAACAAGGGAGATAGATCGTGTATGTATTTGTAATCAAAATACACCGCAAAACGAGATGTGATGAAATATTCTATACCACCGCCTCCCTGCAGCGAAAAACAAATGGATGGATGATCTTCAGTGATATCAAAACGGTACGATTGAGGGTCGTTTGTTTCTGGTGGCAAGCTGTTCTCCATAGCGTATTTTTCTGCTGACAACAAAACATTCAAGCTTAGGCCCGCATCCAGATACACATTAAAACGTTTGCCCAGGTTATACCTTGCGGTTAAAGGCACCGTCAGGTATTTGAGATTAAAATATGCCCTGACTTCATCAATTTGTTCGTTGATGTTATTGAAAACGGCTATGGAATTATCATAACTGAATGCCCTGCTGTTGTAGCCAAGTCCTGCTGTGAAACCAAATTCCTGCCATCGGGTGAAATACGCATTGGCTCCAAATCCCATGCTGTATCCCGGTGAAAGGTCTGTACCATAAATGTTATTTCTCAGGTGGGTGTATAAAATATCCCCGTGCAGGCTGATGTAAAGTGTGCTGTCGGAGTGCCGTATCCAGCCATGTGCCTGGATTGACATAAACAACAATATCAAAACCGGTATGTGTTTAAAGTACTTCACTGTCAACATCTCCGTCTTTGAATTTTGTGTTGATGACATCTCCCTTTATAAGTTGTGATGCATATTTTACCAGCTTGCCATTTTTGCTTGTCATGCTGTACCCTTTGTTGAGCAAACGGATTGGATCTTCGGCGTGGATCTTATCCTGATAACGTTCCATGCGGTGTTGTTCCCGGGTTAACACATCTTTACACTGGGTTTTAAGCTCACTATACAGTTTATTTGTGTGTTCTTTGTGCAGGTTGATGCCTGTTTTGCATGCGGATGATAGTTGATAACTCAAATGATCCAGTTTTTGTTTGTGGGAATTCAATACCTGATGGTTTTGACTGTAAAGCTTGTTGTAGAGATACTGCAACGCATTTTCCTGATCATTGATGTGTGTTTTTACCAGGGGAATGAAATTCCTGGAAATCATGTTCAAACGCTGTTTTTTGTCGTCCATGTATTGCCTTACAGCTCTCAGTAGGGTTTCAAGTTCGCGGTCAATGCCTTCTTCGAACCCGCGGTTGTGGTTGATGATTGTTTCTGCCACGGCTGTGGGAGTTTTCAGGTGCGTGTGTGCTACCATGTCTGTAACGCTTTTATCCCGTTCGTGGCCGATGCCTGAAAACACAGGCACAGGAAACTGCGCTACGTGTGATGCAATGTTGTAATTATCAAACCATGAAAGGTCCGTTTTGTCGCCGCCACCACGGATAATGACCACCACATCAAAAAGTGTGTCGGCATCAAAAATAGCTTTCAGTGCCTGCACAACGGATTGTTCTGTATCTTCACCCTGCATGGCAGCCCTGAAAAGCTCAATGTTAAAGGCGTAATGCTCCGGATTTGTTTCCATCTGTGCCACAAAATCACCAAACCCGGCAGCCGTATCCGAAGAAATGACAGCGATGTTGTGAATGACCAACGGCAAATCCAGCATTTTGTTCATGTCTGTGATACCGGCCTGTTCAAGTTGTGCGATGATTTCTTTCCGGCGCTTTTCCACATCACCAATGGTGTATGTCGGGTCAATGTCAACAACCTGCAGGCTTAACCCATATTGCACATGGTAATTGACTCTGACTTTAAACATAACTTTAAAGCCGTTATTCAGGGTTTCCTTTGCCTGGCTTTTAAAATAGGTGCTAAGCATCCTGAAATGGTTCGCCCAGATGATGGTTCTGATTTTTGCCAGGATATGGTCAGTGTCCTCATCTTTTTGTACCAGGTTCATGTAACAATGGCCTTTGTAATTTACAGCCATGTCGCTGATTTCACCTACCACCCAGTAATACGCGTCAAGCTGTTTTTCTACCGCGGATTTTATTTTCTTTTGCAGATCAAGGAGACTCAGCGCTTGTTCGGCCATGGGCTTACTTTTTTATGAATTTTTGACTGTAAACGTGATCTTTTGTGATGACCTCAAGGATATACAATCCTCCGGGAAGTAATGCTGCATCAGGATAGGTATAAGTGTTGTAAGATGTGCGATGTACATTTTTTTTATCTTCAAGCATCAATTTTCCTGACACATTGTATATCCGTATCGTGATTTGTTGCGTGTCCACCGAATAAAAATGCATATTCAGGGAATGTTGTACAGGGTTGGGGTAAATGCTTACCAGTTGCTCGTTGTCAAAAGCCGAAAACTGAATGTTTTCAAGCAACAGGCTGGCTGTGGCGAAATCAGGAATGCCATACCCAAGGCTATCGTTGGGGGTGTCATACAGGTGAGCTGATTGCCTGATCGCATTGATAATTTCCATGTTGGATTTGTCGGGATGTGCCTGCCACAGGCATGCTGTTAATCCGGCGATAATGGGGGAGGCAAACGAGGTGCCGTTGCCTGCAACAACTTCATTGTCATTGTTCATATAATACGCCTGGCTGCCCTGCGCAACCACATCAGGTTTTACGCGTCCATCGGCGGTATATCCAATGGAGCTGAATGGGGAATAATGTCCTGTGCTGTCAACGGAACCCACCGTGAGCACGTTATTGGCATCAGCAGGTACCCCAATTTTTCTGTCCGGGTCATCGCCTTTATTGCCGGCTGCAATGACCAGCAATATTCCTTTTTGTGCTGCCATCCCGGCCGCAATGGAAATGGGAGCCGTTTTTCCGTCTGTTTCCGTGTTGTCGTAATCCCATTCAGGGAGGTCAAAATCTTTGTATCCCAATGACACATTGAACACATCAGCACCGAGGCTGTCAGCATACTCGGCGCCTGCAATCCAGTTGTATTCTTCAATGCGTTGTTCGGTTGCGGCATCTTCCGTACGGATAAGAATAAAATCAGCACGGGGAGCGGTGCCAACAAGCCTGGATTCCTGCTCGCCTGCAAGTATCCCCATGACAGCCATGCCATGGGTGTGCCAGCCATATACATTATTACCGGATTTTACATAATCACGGGTATCTATAATGCGCCCACTGGTGAACAATTGATTAAAAGCAGAAACTCCCGGCATGAACAGAAATCCGGCATCCAGTACCGCTATCAACATGTCATCGCCTCTAAAACCCTGATTGTGTAATATATGGCCGTTCAGCATTTCAATCTGATTCTGGGCATTACCATAGTCAAAGAAATTGTCTTTTGATCTGTTTTTTTCCTGCCATGCAGTTTTTGATGTATCTTTTTTCCTGATAAATTCAACATTGTCCACAAAGCTGATGTTTGTGATGGTATCAAGCAACGCTGTATCTTCTGTTGTGAAAACCACACCATTCATCCATTTTGATGAATAGCGGATGTTCAGGCCAAGGTTTGCCAGGCTATCCACATACAGGTTGCTGACTGGCATGTCGGTGCTGTCAATACTGATGTCCTGTTTTATTCGACGGTCAAGTGATCGCTTGCTCAGAAAGGCTTCAGGGGCATCAATGCTGTAGCTGTTGTTGAATTTGTCTGTAAAACTTATCCAATAGGAGGGGGGAGACTGCCCAAACCCAGCCATACATAAAAAAAACAATATTAAAAAGGAACTACTAGATTTCATAATCCTCAGCTTATTACGGCAAAGTTATAAAATTTGTAAATTGAACTGTTAACAACGATTAAAAAATGTTACTATTACCTAAATTGAGCGATTCATAAATTTGGTGTTTCATTATTTATCGGGATGATGATTTACAATGAAATTTTAAAAGAAAGAAATGATATCGTTAATTATTTCTGAGAAGTTTATCCGTATTTTATTCATAATCAAGTAAAACGCAGTGAATATCAGAGGATAAAACATACCTATACCATTAACCTTTTGGTTTTTGATTGATTTTAATTCTGAGTATTTCTTTTACCGGATTTTACTTTATTTAAGATGCAGTTATTCTATGACATAAGCTTATATTTTTT
>JBNGDT010000143.1:0-6861 GCA_049975305.1 Bacteroidales bacterium
CTTCAATTTCTTGCGAGAATTCTGAAACTACCAGAACCACCATAATTTCAGATTTGCGTGTAATGCGTATCATTAAATTCCGAAGCAGTCCGGTATGAGTTTTCGGGTCATAATAGGAAAGATCGTTCTGAACAGCATCATTATGAATAAAATTCCGGATGAGATTTGTCGGTTCTTCCTGAAGATAGCATTTATCAATCTGAAGCACTTTATCAAAAAAACCCGGGGCATGAAATCCCAATGCTTTGGTGACAGGAAATTCCTTGCCTGACTCAATATCTTCCTTTGTAAACCATGCTTTATCAGAAAAACTGTACTCAAGTTTATTCCGGTAATATTTTATTTTTTCTGATGGCAAAATGGGTTCAGGATCTGGAAATGTCAGGCTCCCAATACGAAGGAGTTGTTCTTTTACCTGTTTTTCTTTAAATTTCAATTGTGCCTCATATAACATATGTTGCCATTTACATCCACCGCAATCTCCAAAATGCTCACAAAATGGTTCTGTCCGGAATTTCGAATAGGCTCTGATCTTGACAGGAACACCTTCAAAATACGATTTCTTTTTTCGTATCAGCTGTACATCTGCAATATCACCAGGCACAAGACCTTTGACAAATATTACATGGTCATTGTCTTTACCAACAACCATGCCTTTAGAGGCAATATCGATGATTTCTAAGTTTTCTATTAAGGGTAATTTATATCTTTTCACAATTCTTTGTATTTTGCGTCAAAGTTAACAAAACCATACAAACAAATATTATGGCAAGAATTGGGCGACAAATATCACATTTCAAAGAAATAGACATTAACAGTATCAAAGCACATTTTTCTGATGACAAAAGGTACAGGTACACATTAGAAATGCAATACAAAGCACCTTAAAAAAAGCTGATCACATTAGTTTGTGCATGGGGAAACAACAGCGGCATCAAGCAAAATATTATCTTCCCAGAATAAATGAGATCAAAACCATGATCAGTCAGCAAACAAAAAAAATTATTGTGTAAATGGAGCAAAACCAACCAACCAGCCCCTTAATGGCTTAATGTGGGGATTTGATTATCATCTGACACAATTTTCAACTGAAGTAAGATTATATCTTTTTCCTTATGGCGTTTCATATGGGGAAAAGATTGTTGATAGGTTTGTAATAAATTGTTGATAATCTGCATTTAAAACATTCAGGACAGGCTGTTGATAAAATGATTGTAAATTATATTTAATAAAAAGAATATTTGATTTATATTTGTACTGTACTTTGAAAACAGAATAAAAAATATATTATGAAATATCCATGAGTGGTAAAACAACACACCAACCGAGATGAATATTTATCTTTGTTGAAGATTTTTTAAATGATTACTAATTTTTAAATTATATACAGATGAAAAAAGCAGCAATTTTATTACTGATCATAGCATCACTCGCGTTACTACTGGCATCCTGCGGAAGCACGCAAAATTGTCCTGCATACACTGACTCAGGAAAAATAAGCTTGCAGGATCAGGCTTAAAATGAACATGCTTAACGTGTTAGCAATACATTCATTGAAATTCCGTTTTGTTATAATAAGTCAATAATTCAGGAATGACAAAATACCTTAAAATACTGGCATTCATTTTTTTGCCTTTGTTCACATATGCACAGGGTGAGATAATTCAACAAAAAGAACTTAATTATTACAATACCCATTCATTTGGTGGAAAATTGATATCAAACGGCTGGGGGATAGATTATCGCTTTGGGTGGAGATATACAAATAAAACAAGAGGATTTTTTGAAACCGATTTTAGTTATGTAAAAGACCCTAAAGAAATAAAAGTGTATAATCCGTATTTTGAAGATCAAAATAAGAATAAGTTTGTGTACGGCAAAATTAATAACCTGTTTAATATTCACATTGGAACCGGTATAAAAAGGGAAATTTTCAGCAAACAGGATAAAAATTCCATTTCTATATCATATCAGATATCCGGAGGGCCTGTACTGGCTTTTGAAAAACCTATCTATTACCAGGTGGTGGATAGCTCTGAAATCATGGGGAATCAACAAATCTTTTACACTAGCCCCCAAAAATTCAGTCTAAATCATCATAACCCTATTGATATTGTGTCCAGAGAATCTTTTTTCAAAGGGATTGGGGAAACCAAGCTCACCCCTGGAGCCTACCTGAAAGGGTCAATGAATTTTGAATTCAGCAATGACAGATACAAAATAAATGCCATCGAAATTGGCGCGTACACCGAAATTTTTCCAAACAAAATTACCATCCTGGCAGAGCATGAAAAACAGATTTTCATTGCCCTTTATTGCTCATACCGATTTGGTTATAAATACAGTACATTAATTTCCAGGGATGCAAGAAAATTTTTCAGAAAACAGGAAAAACAAAACAATAGATAAATTGCAACGCATTGCATTGAAATAATAAAAAAAAATTGGATTTTTAATCTTTAGTAATTATATTTAGTGCCTTATTAATTGTGTGTGACAATAGCTAACGAAACAAAAGTTAAAATTATGAAAACGAAGAACTTATTTAAAATTACAACCGTGATTGTTCTGTCGGGAACTATAATTGGTCTTTTCTTTTTTAACACCAACGAGGAAAAAAGACAATATGAACCCCGGGAAAACAACCCTGTCTATGAAACCGGATTTAAAGGAGCTGCCAAGTGGATACATGAACGCAGAGCAAACCATGAAACCGGAACTGTTGACATAAAAGATATAAGAAAAGCACATGCACAAATCAAAGCGTTGCAAAAGAAAAAAACAAGCTTGAATTTATCATGGAATAACGTTGGGCCTACCAACATTGGTGGACGTACACGTGCCATTGTAGTTGATAAAAACAACCCTGACATTATATATGCAGGCGGTGTAAGCGGTGGTTTATGGAGGTCAACAACTGCCGGGCTCTCATGGGAACAAATCCATTATGAAGGAAGTGAATACACAAGTGATTTCCCCAACCTTGCCATTGCAAGTATATGCCAGGCTGCTAACGGAGATATTTACTTCGGTACCGGCGAAGGCCATTACAAACCTTACCCTGAAGGCACTGGTAAACGGGGCCTTAAAGGTGCAGGAATATGGAAATCAATCGATGGTGAAACGTTTACACACCTGACATCAACTTATGAAAGTGCTGTTCAATCAGCTTTTTCCTATGTTAACAAGCTCGCTGCTGATCCAAACAAGGCCAATCGTATTTTTGCAGCTACAGCCGGAGGATTACGCTTAACTGAAGATGGTGGACAAACATGGACCAACCCTGTAGAAAATATTGCCGGCGGACCACTATTAGGTTTTGCAGGCGATGTGAAAATCAGCAAAGACGGAAATATTGTCATTGCCAGCATTGGTAATGATGCCTATGTATCTCATAGCAGAGGTGCTCAGGGAACTTATGACAAGGTATCAGGAAATGGAGCCAACCAAATATCCCCTGCGACTCGCTTAGAATTTGATATAGCACCAACTAATCCGAATTACATTTATTGTCAGGCCTCCAAAGGAAATGGCTCCCTTTTAAACATTTACCGTTCCACTGACGGAGGATTAAACTGGGAAATTATCGGTCAGGGAGGAAGTACTTCTTTCAATCCACTTGGAGATCAGGGAACATATGATAATGTGATTGCTGTTTTCCCGGATAACGAAAACGAAATCATAGTAGGTGGGCAAATTAACCTATGGAAATGGCAATATGGAGGGAATTGGGAAATTAAATCTTCAAGCTACTTTGAAGAAACCAGTATTTATTATGTGCATGCAGATCAACACGCCATTACTTTCCATCCCAACAATCCTGACATTGTATTTATAGGTTGTGACGGCGGAATATACCGCTCCCTTGACAGAGGAAATACCTGGGGGAGTTTGAATAAAAACTACAACATTACCCAGTTTTATGCAATCGGACACGGCCCTGATGGTAGTGTAATCGGCGGAACACAAGACAATGGAAGCCTTTTATATAACCCTAATCAGATCATTACGGATGGCACTGCTTACCCCTACTATGAAGTGAGTGGCGGTGATGGTGGCTATGCAGCTATCTCACAAATAAAACCAAACATCATCTTCTCTACTGTATATTATGGTTATTTATACCGCTCAGAGGAACTAGGAAAAGAAGGTACAATGAATCCTTTTTACAATGGAAGAGTTACCTCCGAATACAATGTCGGGGAAGCAGGCGCAGCTAACTTTGTTACGCCCATAGCGTTATGGGAATCATTTTATGATGTCAACTCCAAAGATTCTGTGGAATTTGTACTCCAGTCCAACACCCCTGTGAATACAACCGTTCAGGTTAGCAGTGAAACATCTTCCGACCTGTACATGACATGGACAGCCGATCAATCGTATAATGAAGGCGATACCATCAGAATTCCTGATAGATATCAGGCTGCTCTTGCAGCAGGTTTTAACGGTACCGTATTTGTTACACGTGAGCCTCTTAATTTCAGGGTAGCCCCTGCTCCATGGTACCCTGTTGCACGTAATGTCGGGATGGTTGAAACTATGGAATGGGATGCGAAGGGAGAAAACTTGTTTGTTGCTAACACAAATGGAAGCCTTTACAGAATTTCCGGATTTGAAAACGCTTACACCGATTCTTTATTGGATGCTGACCACCCCTCATGTGCATTAACAAAAACACGCATTGCCAATTTCCCAAACAGGTATATTACAGGCATTGCTGTTGATCCGAATGATGGCAATAAAGTTGTTGTCACACTGGGACAATTTGGATACGCATCTAATATCTATTATTCAACTGAAGCATTAATAGCAGGTGAAACAAGCTCATCAGGCACATTTGTAGACAAACAGGGAGACCTGCCTCAAATGCCACTGTATGATGCAATTATTGTGTGGAATAACAGCAACAGGGTAATTGTTGGAAGTGAATATGGTATATTTGCTACCAACCTCATTACTGCTACAACTCCCAGCTGGACAGATGAAACAAACGGTGCTGATTATACGGCAGTTTATGACATGACTCAACAAATTTTCCCCAATGGTTACAACCCTGATCTTAAGCAGTTTACACCCATCAAAAATCACGGACACATCTGGGCAGGCACTCATGGCCGTGGCATATTCCTATGCGATAAATTTGAAGGCCCTGTCGGAATTGAACCTGATCTAGAATTGGCAAATCAAACGGATTCAAAACTGAATATTTATCCCAATCCTGCATCCGATATTCTGAATGCTGAATTCAGTTTAAATTCTCCAGGAGATGTAACACTGAAAATCTATGACATTCACGGAAGACTTTTGAAACAACAACAATTCAAAGGTTTACTTAAAGGCCTTCATTACAAATCCATAAATGTGAGTGAGCTAAACAGGGGCACATACATTATCCATATTGATGATGGAAACGCTGTTAAAGTATCACGATTTGTTGTAAACTAAAATGAAAGAACCAAATTTCAATAAAGGCTTTGCTAATTAGCAAGGCCTTTATTATTTTTGTACTCATTAATAATCATATAAAAATTTAATATTATGTCAAAAATAAATGTAGCTATTAACGGATTCGGTCGTATTGGCCGAAGTGCTTTTAAAATTGCCATGGAAAGGGATAACCTAAATATCGTTGGTATAAACGATCTTACTGATACCAAAACCCTGGCAAATCTGTTAAAATATGATTCAACACAGGGTATTTATAACAAAACAGTGTCATATACCGATACATATCTGGTGGTAGATGGTCTTGAAATCCCTGTCCATACGGAAAAATCCCCTGCATCCATTCCCTGGCAATCCACACCGGATGTGGTAATTGAATCAACCGGGATATTCAGGAAACGCGAAGATGCCAAAGGCGGATATGGCGATCACCTGAAAAACGGAGCAAAAAAAGTAATTTTGACGGTTCCGGCTAAAGATGAAATTGATGCCATGATTGTGCTTGGTGTAAACGATGAGGTTCTACAACCTGAACATACATGTGTTTCCAACGCTTCATGCACAACAAACTGTCTGGCTCCCCTTGTCAAAGTGCTGAACGATAAGTTTGGGATAAAAAAGGGATTAATGACCACTATTCATTCTTACACCAATGACCAGGTTCTCCTGGATTCACCACATAAGGACTTACGTCGTGGCAGGGCTGCTGCTATCTCTCAAATACCTACTACAACCGGTGCAGCCATTGCTGTTGGAAAAGTTATCCCGGAACTTAACGGCAGACTGGATGGCATGGCCGTTCGCGTGCCAACACCAAATGGTTCGCTGGTAGATTTCACGGCTTCACTAAAAACAAAAGCCAGCAAAGATGAAATCAACAAAGCTTTTAAAAATGCAGCTGAAAACAACATGAAAGGCATATTGCAATACACATCTGATCCATTGGTTTCTGTTGATATCATCGGAAATCCACATTCATCAATTTTTGATTCATCACTTACCATGGTTACGGATAATATGGTAAAAGTTGTCAGTTGGTATGATAATGAATGGGCTTACTCAACACGGGTTGTGGACTTAATTCAAAGATTGATCTAAAGTGACTTTTTATTTTTTCATAGTTTTTTAACCGTTCTAATCAACTAGGGCGGTTTTTTTATTCATACCTGAGGGCCTCAATGGGATCAAGACGTGAGGCTTTCACAGCGGGGAAATAACCAGATACTATCCCCACAACAAAACACAAGAGGACACCTGAAATCACCCATCCCCACGGGATAATAAAAGCACCCCCTGTGATAAGGGCAACTCCATTTCCAGCCATGATTCCTAACACAATGCCTAATACACCTCCCAGTTGACCAATAAAAACAGACTCAAATAAAAATTGTTGTTTGATTGTGGAAGCTTTAGCCC
>JBNGDT010000144.1:0-6812 GCA_049975305.1 Bacteroidales bacterium
CAAAATTTCTTACCACAGCATCTACAACGAGACGAGTTCTTTTAAATTGTTTAAAATCAAGAGAATAGATATATTCATCAATTCTTTCCATTGAATGATACATATCTTCGAGATACAGAATATATTGTCTTTTTATTGGACTCATATATATTCTACGCTATTTAAAATAATATGTTTAAGTTGTTGTTTTATTCCTTTTTCTGACACTAAATCAACTTGTAGATTTAATTCCCTTTCCAGGAATTCCTTAAGGTCAAAAAATTCCCACCCTACGGGTTTTTTGAAAGAAACTAAAATATCAATATCGGAGCCGGTTTTTTGTTCATTTCTGGCAAAAGAACCGAAAACGCCAATCTTATCAACATAATATTTTTTGGATAAAATTGGTTTTAAAGATTTTAATTTATTTTCAACTTCAATTTTAGTTTTCACATCACAAAGTTAAGAATAATTTTTGTAGTTTCGATGTATTTATCGTTATAATTAGAATAAAAAACGTTTCCAAAAATGGAAAATATCAATCATAGGTAAAATTATTTCCTTTTTTATTCTTAGTTAAATCAAATCATCAAATTTACCTACATGCAATGTAAATAATCTGCAACAAGTTTGGCAATTTCATCGGGTTTGCCGTATAATTTTTCACTGAGGTTTTTGTCATCAAAAGATTTTAGTTTTTTAATGACAGCATCAATCATGCCCTTGGGAAAAACATGGTTGGCCTGGAATATGTCCCGCATCTTTTCAAGTTCTTCGGCCGATTCATAACATGAATCCGGCAGGCCTTTGAGTTGTTCAAGTTTGTCTTTGTGCTCCTCTTCAAAGATGTTGACGTCCACATACAATTTTTCGGCAACATCAAGGGCATCTTCTTTTTCCAGTCCATATTTTGCAGCGACAATAAGACCTGCAATATATGCGTATATATCTGCAGAGCCGTCACCACTGCGTATTTCGACAGTTTGTTTTCCCATGTGTATTTTGGGTTTTTCTTTTTGTTGTGGATTGGCATCATCCACCATATTCACATCAGCGATCCAGCCAAGTGGAACCCTTACAAGTACAGACCGGTTCCTGTCACCCCAGCAAATATTAGTAGGTGCTTCCTGGTGAGGCACAAGCCGCAGGTATGATGTAGGGATAGTGTTTCCAAAGGCGGTAAGTGCACCGGCAGATTCAAGAATTCCCGCAATCATGCGTTTGGCTTCATTGCTGAGAGAACCGTCTTTGACCATCATGTTTTTTCCGCCTTTTTCAAGCATCATGTGTATGTGTAGGCCGCTGCCGGCTTTTCCAACGGTAATTTTGGGTGACAGTGATACGGTAAAACCATATTCATACGATAATTTACGAAGTATCCATTTGGCTATGACCATCTGGTCTGCAGCATCTTCAGCCAAGCAAGGTAAAAACTCAATTTCCTGTTGCTCATAATACGTGTCATCGGTATGAAAATTGCCGACTTCGGAGTGGCCATATTTAATCTGACCGCCTGCCTTTGCAATCAGTTGCATAGCTTCACGTCTGAACGATTCAAATTTAGCAAAAGGACTGGATGCATGATATCCTTTTTGGTCGGGATTGGGATACATTTCACATTCATCACGTTCAGATATGACATAATATTCAAGTTCTCCAAGCGCCAGGAAGTTCATGCCTGTGGCCTTTTTAAATTCAGTATGTGCTTTGCGAACAAGGTATTCAGGGGCGCTTTCAAGTGGTTTCCCTTCTGAATTGTAATAGGAACAAAGTATATCCAGGGTGGGAATCTCTTCAAAAGGATTGACAAAGGCAGTTTTGTAACGTGGCACAACATACAAGTCGCTGGAGCCGGCATCAATAAACGAAAACAAACTGCTTCCGTCAACGCGTTCGCCTGTGGAAAGCACCGTTTCCAAATGAGTCCTGCTGTTAATGTTGAAATTTAGTGTTTTTAACTTGCCATCTTCTGCCACATACCGAAAATTGATCATCTCAATTTCATGGGCTTCAATAAATTTAATGATGTCTTCCCTTGTAAACTGGTCGGCAGGTTTATCCAAAAACCTTACCAGGGGATTGGGGTTCAATGCATTTTCTTTCATAATAGTATAATATTGTTTAATTATTTCACCTAAAAATTAAACGATAAATGTAGAAAAAATTTATGTTTGTACAAAATTGCTGAAAACCTGGTAATGTATTTTGTGTTATCAAAAATATTACGTTATGTGTTTTCCCCTGTGTTGTGGATTGCTATTCTGATAATTGTAGCATTTTGCACAAAAGATTCCAGGGGCAAAAAACGCTTGTTGATAATTTCGGGGATATTGTTTTTATTTTTTACCAATACATTCATTGCAGATGAATGTATGCGCTTGTGGGAAATCCCTGCCGTACGGCAAAATGAACTGAATGCTCCCTATGATGTAGGAATTTTGCTGACAGGCATGTGTACTTATGATAAGACCTATGACAGGGTAAATTTCAACAGAAGCAGTGACCGGCTTTTACAAACGATTGATTTGTATCAGAAAGGCATTATCAAACACATATTTATTGCTGGGGGATCAGGTGAATTGCGGCAGCCTGATTTTCAGGAAGCCCGGATTTTGTATGATTTTCTGGTCCAATCAGGTATTCCTGCTGCTGATGTGGCTTATGAAATAAATTCCCGCAATACAGCAGAAAATGCCATTGAATCAGCACTGGTATTGAAGCCGCAATATTCAGACAGTACGTATTTATTGATTACCAGTGGTTACCATTTGCGCAGGGCTGCTGCCTGTTTTCGAAAGCAGGGATTTGATGTTGATTTGTATAGTACAGACAGATTTACAGGGAAAAGAAAATTTCATGTTGAATACCTTTTATTGCCAAGAAATGAAGCATTAAACAGGTGGGAGGTTTTATTGCGTGAAACAAACGGAATGGTGGTGTATAAACTAAAAGGATATGTTTAGAAACATTGTAATGTTAACCATACTGATGATGTGTTTGTCATGTTGTGGGAATGTGGAGAATCAGAAGCATGATCACAATGATACGGTTTCTGATGTTCAGAACAAACGAATTGTGTGTGGTGCTGAAAGAACAGATGAATATATTTCCGTTTTGCAGGGAAAAACAGTAGGTGTTGTAGCCAATCATACATCCCGGATTAATGATGTACATCTCGTTGACAGTTTGTTGTCAAGAGGTGTTGATGTGAAAAGAATTTTTGCCCCGGAGCATGGGTTTCGTGGCATGGCTGATGCCGGAGAAATAGTAGAGAATGAAACTGATACAGCTACCAATTTGCCGGTAATTTCATTGTATGGGGAAAACAAGAAGCCTGAGAGTAAATATTTATCTGATTTGGATATGATGATATTTGATATCCAGGACGTTGGAGTGCGGTTTTATACCTATATTTCTACCTTACATTATGTGATGGAGGCATGTGCAGAAGCAAACCTTCCATTGATGGTTTTTGACAGGCCAAATCCCAACGCCGATGTGATTGATGGTCCGGTATTAAATCCTGAATATGCCTCTTTTGTCGGTATGCATCCTGTTCCCATTGCTCATGGGATGACAATAGCTGAATATGCCCGGATGATCAATGGAGAGGGATGGTTGAAAAATCATCTGTCATGTGATTTGTACTGGGTTGGCTGTGAAAATTACACTCATAGCATGCAATATGAAGTACCTGTCCCGCCTTCACCAAATTTGCCAAATCAACGAAGCATCAGGTTATACCCTAGCTTGTGTTTACTCGAAGCTACGACCCTGAGTGTTGGCCGGGGAACAGATATGCAATTCCAGGTATGTGGTCATCCAGCCCTGGAAGGAAAGGCTGATTTTGGCTTTACACCCCACGCAAATCCTGGCTCAACATATCCTAAACATAAAAATAAAACCTGCTATGGATTTGATTTACGGCAGGATTCTGAAATATTCCAATTCAAGCCGGGCCAAATTCAACTGGAGTTTTTGCTCGCATTATATGCAATTTTTCCGGATGATGTGACATTTTTTAAATCCCCGTCATTTTTTGATAAGTTAGCTGGAAACAGTGTGTTGCGTCATCAAATCATCAAAGGCCATTCTGAAGATAGCATACGCCATACCTGGCAAGCTGAGCTGGATGCATACAAAGAAATGCGACAACTGTATTTGTTGTATGAATAGCTCTCTCAAAATGGTTCTACTGTATGTTGTCTGTATAAATAATTGCTTCAATAAGTACATAAGATAATGAAAAATAGTTGTCGGATAATCAGAAAATTCCTACACAAAACAGGAGACGCAAAGATTTAAAATATGAAAATTGAACTCTTAACAACGGTAAAAAAAAGTTAATAATGGTTAAAATCGGTTACTTGTGAAATGTAGTTGTTTTAGCTATCGCAATCGTATTTAACCTAAAATAACCAAACCATATACGGCATATAAGGGATTATAAGAAAAACTTATATGACCTTATAATCCTCATATGGTTCAAAAACAACCATTCTTAACTGTCTATGTGATCAATTTTCTAATTTCCCTGCTCGCCTGATCCAGCCTGCCGGCCTGGCAGGTGTCTGGAAGGCATAGCTTGCCCGGTGACAGACGGGTTAGCGTCCCTGCGTCTCTGCAGTGAAAATTGTGTGCGTCTGTTTTTTAATTTTAGCAGAGTAGTTACTGCTAAAATAACAGAAAAGCACATTTATTTTTTTATTTTTGTTGATTCGAAGCAAATCAACACACTATGAGTTTTTTATATCCTAGTTTTTTGTGGGCATTAACAGCGGTTTTAATACCGGTGATCATTCACCTGTTCAGTTTCAGGCGCCATAAAACGGTGTATTTTTCACAAACCCGTTTCCTGGAATCCGTGCAGAAAGAATCACGTTCACGAACCACACTCAAACAGTTGCTTATTCTGTTGAGTCGTATTTTGGCCATTGCGATGCTTGTGTTTGCTTTTGCACAACCTGTGGTTTTTCAAAATCAAAATGCACTTGATTCATCCCAAAGCCAATATGTAGCAGTATGTGTTGATAATTCATACAGCATGCAAAATGAGGGTAAAAACGGAAATGTGTTAAACATTGCCAAACAAAAAGCCACTGAAATAGCTGAAGCCTATGGGCAGGATGTGCAGTATTTTTTGATGACCAACGATATGCCCCCGCGTTTTTACCGGCCAATGCCCGCAGATGATTTCATGAATGAGGTCAGTAAAATTGAAGTCACCCCGGTAAGTTTAACACTCACCAACACGATGGAAAGGCTTCGTCGGACCACTTCGTCATACCTTACTGAAGATGCAGCAATGCCAGTGTATATTATTTCCGATTTTCAAAAATCAACCACTGATTTTAATTCATTTGACGGAATTGATCGCTATGATTTACAAGCCGTTTTGGTTGCCGGTGTCCGACAGCAAAATTTGAGCATTGATTCAGTGTGGTTCGCGGCTCCATTCCGGCAAGCAGGAAAACCGGAGCAACTGACAGTGTTGGTTAAAAATCATGGAAACCAGGCTTACACTGATATCCCTGTCAACTTAAAACTAAATGATTCGCTCCGTGGGGTTTCCTCAATGGATATTGAAAGCAATGCCAGGGCCGAAATCCTGTTGAATTACACAAATCCGTTAAATGGAGTTCAACGTGCTTTAGTAGAAATCGACGATTATCCCGTGAGCTTTGATAACAGGTTTTATTTTACATACAATCTGGAAATGCAAAAATCCATTTTGCTGATCAACGGGCGGGATGCAGCTCCTTTTCCTGTGAGTGTGTATGAAGATGACAGGCATTTTGATTTAACTGAAATTGAAGAAGATCAATTGGATATGTCAGTCCTAAACAAATATGATGTGCTTATATTCAATGGCTTAAATTACATAAGTGAAGGCTTGGCTGCTCAACTTACTGATTTGGCAGAAAACGAAATATCCATGGCATTTATTCCCGGGACGGATATGCATACAGAAAGCTGGAATAATTTTATGAAAACCTTACAAGGCCCTCAGTTCGCTGCCTGGGATAGTACAAAGCGAAATTTATCGGGTATTGCATGGGAACATCCGTTTTTTAAAGGGGCATTCAGCGAACGCCAGGAAAACGTTGACCTGCCTTTTGTCAATGGTAGTTTCCCAATGAAAAACAGCGAGATGAGCAGGGGCGAAAATCTGATTGTGTTTGAGAATGATGCTCCTTTTATGGAAATGTTACCTGTTGAAAATGCGTTGATGTATGTCTTTAGCAGCCCCCTGAATACTGATTATGGAAGTTTTATAAAACATGCTTTGTTTATACCGGTGGCCTATAACATGGCAATGAATACACCAACTTCACGTCAAATGTATCATTTCAATGGCGAAGAAACCGGAATCGTAATCCCTTCAATAAATGTCGCCAGTGAAACGGGTGTTGAAATACGCAGGCATTCCGGAGGTGATGCTGTTATTCCCAAATGGCTCAGTACGCCTGGTGGGGTAAAGGTTTTTATTCCTCCTTCTTTAATTTACCCTGGCCATTATGATGTGTTTGTTAATGATGAGTTTGCTGATGCTTTTGCACTTAACATACATCCGGCAGAATCCGCTATGGATTTCTATGATAAGGAGAGCCTTAAAGCGGCTGCTGAAACAAGCAATTTTAAACTTTCCCATCTTTATGAAGCCGAAACCCTGGACATGTCTCAAAAAATCAAAGAAAAAGAACAGGGAACAGCCCTGTGGCCTTGGTTTTTATTGGGAGTGCTGCTGTTTGTCACGGTTGAGATACTGTTGATAAAGTTGATGTAAACAGTTTTTTAAGGGTTTGAGATTCAGATGTCAAATACATATGGGG
>JBNGDT010000145.1:0-6665 GCA_049975305.1 Bacteroidales bacterium
AATTAATACATATCCACAATTTCTAAGATTTAAAAAGCTTCATTTA
This sequence comes from Bacteroidales bacterium, assembly GCA_049975305.1. Taxonomy (GTDB): domain Bacteria; phylum Bacteroidota; class Bacteroidia; order Bacteroidales; family ML635J-15; genus JAQIBY01. The sequence continues at coordinate 47 of JBNGDT010000145.1, forward strand.
TCATTGAAATAATCAATAATCGCTGATATATCATGTAAATTACTATTTTTACAAATATTATACGATCGAACACTTAGGTTTTCAAGTTTTGATATTTGATTTAAAAGAATACTTTTTTTTTGTTTCAACACATTTTAACAAATATATTTTTATTCAATTAATTGTGTTATTTTTTTTGTTTGCTAATGGACAATAATATTTTTTAACTTGGAAATTACTGATCAAAATATCGCATCCCACACCCCGAGCAAATGCCCGGAAAAGATCAATACAATGATAACCAGTAATATGCGCACGAATTTTGCCCCTTTAGTTATGGCAAGGTGTGAACCGACAATGCCCCCTGCAAAATGGCCAATGGCTGTAACAAGGCCAAGTACCCACTCCATCTGTCCGTCAAGTACATATATCGCAATAGCAAAAGGACTGTACATCATTACAACAAAAACTTTGATGGCGTTGGCTTTGACTAAATCATAACCTGCCTGCAATACCAATGCTGACAATAAAAATATACCTACGCCTATATGAATAAATCCGCCATAAATGCCCACAAGGGAAAAGAGCAATACCTGTAGCCATCCGATTTTTTTTTGTGTTTTTTCTTTTTGCTCTTCAACCCATTTTTTGGGATCAAAAATCATAAAAACCATCAGCACCAAAAGGGATACCCCAATGATCTTTTCAAACAAATGGTGAGGTATATTTACAGCTATCATCGCACCTGTGATGGAGCCAATGGTTACAGGAATGCTTAGCTTTAACGCTTTTTTGATATCCAGCTTCCCGTTTCGATAAAACCGTATGGCAGCCGTGGAAGTTTGCATCAACACCCCAAGTCGCATAGTTCCATTTGCCATAGAAGCTGGAATGCCCAAAGCCACCAGCAACGAAAATATAATGACAGAACCCGAGCCTGCCAGGGTATTTATTATTCCCACAAAGAAACCTGCCAATATCAATATCAGAAAAATCTGCCATGAATACAGGTCAAAGGGTATCAGAAAATCATGAATCATGGTACAAAGCTAATACTTCTCTTAACATTTATACCACAGTAAATTAAATATTTTCTTTTTCTATGGATTTCTGAAGTGAATTGAATCCTTTACCCAGAATTTCTTTTGCATCGGAAACAGTCAGAAACGCATCCGGGTCTATGTTTACAATGTAATGTTTTACAATGCTCAATTCACGACGGCTAAGCACGGTAAATATTACTTTTTTCTTATTCCCGTGATACATCCCTTCAGCCTGCAAAAATGTTCCTCCGCGCTTCAAATCTTTCATCAGTTTTTCACTAATCTCTTCAGCTTTATCGGATATGATCAACAGGCTTTTATTGTATGATATTCCTTCAATCACAACATCAATCACCCTGCCGGTAATGAAAATAACAATCAAGGAGTAGAGTGGTATCTCCCATTGTTTAAAGGCCACCAGTCCCAATAACGCAATCACAGAATCTATGGAAATCAATAACTGTCCCAAGGGCAGTTTTGTGTATTTCGATATAATCATGGCAATAATGTCGGAGCCTCCCGTTGTTGCTCTGGCACGCAATACAATCCCAAGGCCACCTCCCAGAATTACACCTCCGAATATGGATGACAACAACGGGTCATAAGGAATCAGCGCCTCATCCCCCTGTAACATCATCAACAAGTTTACAAATTGTGACAATGCCACAATCCCAACAATGGTTTTCCATCCAAAACGCGGCCCCAATATTTTTAGACCAATTATCAACAAGGGGATATCAATAGACAGGGCAACAAAACCTGTTGGCCAATCCATCAGGTGGTGGATAATAATTGCTATCCCATAAGTACCTCCGGGCGCAAACTTATATGGTGAAATAAAATATACAAACGCAACAGCCATAATAAATGTACCAATTAGAATCAAAAACAGCGATTTAAACCAGTGCCAGCTAAACAATTTTTCTTGTGTCAGGAATGCCATAATCAAGTCATTTTATGAAAAACGGCTGCAAATATACAGCTTAGATTTTACCAAACAATTTGCAAAAATAAAATATCTATACAACTTAACCATCATCTTAGGCTTGACCTGATACTATCTTTTTCTAATCTGAGGAATATAAAATCTTTTTGTTAAACTTCTTGGTTTTCATTATTTAAGCTATTATTTTTACCCTTGCTTAAATGGAAATACATTGGAAACATTTTAAAGAAAGATACGTATGGCAAAACGAACTATTGTAAAATTACCAGGAGACGGTGTTGGCCGTCATGTTTTGAAAGCTGCTATCCGTGTGTTGAAAGCAGCAGGTTTTGAAGCAGATTACGTTGAAGGTGATATCGGCTGGGAATTCTGGAAAAATGAAGGAAATCCCCTGCCAGAACGCACCATTGACCTGATTGAAAAACACAAAATTGCCCTTTTTGGTGCAATCACATCAAAACCCAAAGATGAAGCCGCCGAAGCACTTGCCCCGGAGCTTCAGAACAAAGGGCTGGTGTATTCATCTCCCATTGTGGGATTGCGCCAGCATTTTGGGTTGGATATTTGTCAGCGTCCATGCCGGACATACAAAGGCAATCCGCTGAACTTTATCCGCAGGGGAACGAATGGTAAAATTGAAGAACCCCAGATCAACACTGTCATTTTCAGGCAGAATACCGAAGGCCTGTATAGTGGTGTGGAATGGTCTAATCCTGATGATCAGGTGTATAATGCACTGATGACACATCCGAAATTTAAAAAGAACTTTGGAAAAACCCCGCGTGAAGAACTGGCTATATCCACAAGAATTTTTACCAGAAAAGCCACAGAACGCATTCTACGGGCTGCATTTGATTACGCCAAAGAATTCGGATATAAATCCGTAACGGTGTGTGAAAAACCAAATGTTATCCGCGAAACATCAGGGATGATGTACAAAATGGCCCTCGAAATGCAGAAAAAAGATTACCCCGATATTTGGGTTAAAAACACCAATATTGATGCGCAAATGATGTGGATGACAAAAAATCCGGAAGATTATGGCGTACTTGTGGCAGGAAATATGTTTGGAGACATTGCTTCTGATGGTTTTGCAGGACTCATCGGCGGCCTCGGTTTTGCCTGTTCCGCTCAATTTAATCCCGACAGCGGCATTGGTGTGTTTGAACCTACTCATGGCTCTGCCCCAAAATATGCCGAATACGATACATCCATTGTCAATCCGATTGCAATGATTGAATCTGCCTGCATGATGCTCGATTACATTAAGGAATATGATACCGCTAAAAAAATCCGCAAAGCAATAGCTTCTGTCATTGAAGAAGGAAAAGTACGCACTTATGACATGCTGAAAATGCGTGGCAAACCCGATGTGGTTGAGAAAGGTGCTGCCAGCACTGACCAAATGACCGATGAAATCATAGCAAACTTATAAGTTTTCCCCTCCCTATCCCCAACATAAGGGCTTGTAAGGAAATAAAGTTTACAGAATTGGCGAAGAAATTTTGTTCTTTTTCAAGGCGTAAATGAGGCGAATAGCCAAAGCTATTTAACGATTTTACAACGCAGAAAAAGGGCAAAAGAACAAGCCAAAATGTATAGGTTGTTTATTTACAAGCCCTTAGCACCTGTCAGACGCCCGTTTGGCAGGTGCTTTTTTGTTTACGTTTCGTAGCAATGGCCTAGAAACCCTCACAAACTCCTGGCGTACGTTTACCGGCAACAACGAAAAAGCAAGCTTCTTTGTCCCTGCCAATAGCGATGATGTGGTTATAATGGAATTTTGCGTTCTGTATGTGAAAAACATTTTGTTTTATGTATAATATTTAATGAGTATTTGTTTCATAATACAATTTTTTGTATATTGCATTCATTAACCCCTTAAAACCCAATCACCATGGAAACAAAACTCCACATCCTCCTCATCTTTTTGCTCCTGCCGGTGCTGCTACATGCACAGGAAAACCCTAATATAAACCGCACCCTAAACTGGAGGTTTGGCGGCTCCATTGGCATAAATTTTGACCTGCAAACACAGGAAGTAAATTTCCTGCCGCTCAGTTATTGGTTTGGTACTCCCGAAAGCGCTTCAACCATATCCGATGAAGAGGGCAACCTGTTGTTTTATACCGACGGAGAACTTGTGTTTAACAGCGAGGATACGGTAATGCCGGATATTAATTTTGTAGATGATGACACACATTTAGATGGCAATTACAGTGCATACCAAGGCGTAGTAATATTGCCGCAGGCGGGCAATGACAGCATTTATTACATTTTCACATGCGATGCCTGGGAAAACCTTATTGGTGGTTTCACCTACCAGGGATTGAAATATTCAATTGTGAACATGAACCATGTCAATGCACTTGGTGCCGGCGAAGTGGTTGAAAAAAACATACCCTTGCTGGATTCGGTAGGCGAAAGTGTGGTGGCTACAGAACATGCCACAAAAGAAGATTGGTATTGGGTGGTGGCCTCCTCAACACGGGGTATGTTTTATTCTTGGTTATTAAACGAAGACGGCCTCAGCGCGCCCGTGGATTCGTTTCAATCAACCAACGTTATGTGCCCCAATCAGATTACCGGCACCCAAAACCTGCAATTTTTGAAGTTTTCTCCCAAAGGAGATTTGATTTTTAAAGGATATTGTTGTGAAACACCTCAGGATTACGCTGCTCATAGTATTATTGGTTTCAATAACCTTACCGGTGAGTTCGAATTCCCGGAAACTCCCAAAAACAGAAACGGTGAACCTGAGATCATCCTGGCATCTTACCAGGATACAACTGTGGAATTATGGTCTAGAGCGACCTTTTCGCCAGGCGGAAATTACCTGTACACAATCAAACAGATGTCCCTTCATCCCCAATGGAGCCCGTCTGTTATCGAACGCTACAAAATTGATTACCCTATTGATGCAACTGACATCATTCAATCCAAAGAAGCATTTTACATGTCAAATGTATTTACAATTAAAATGTTTCAAAATACGCCATTTGGAAACATAATGGTTTCAAGTTCAGCAGATACAGAAATGGCAACATCACACGGATATAAAATACATTTAATCCAAAATCCCAACAGCAGTGATTTGGCGTATTTTGATGAAAATGTGTATAACCTTATGGACATATATGAAGTTGATACAGAAGAAAATGCCCCGCGAGTATGGATGTCATTCAACAATACCGTAGAATCCTGGTTGTATAATGATGATGATATAACAGAAAATCAACAAATAACTAAAAGGGAAAATCAAAATAATTTGTTTTATCCCAATCCGAGTGATGGCAAAATGTACCTAACAAAATCTTTTAAACAAGATGTTATTTTGAAAATATATGATTTAACAGGAAATTTAATTTTTAGTAAAAAAGTAACATCTTATGATGCACCAATGGTGAATTTAAACAAGCTTTCATCCGGAATTTACCTAATTGAAATAACCGATAATGAAAACTTTAACGAATACGATAAATTGATTATAAATTAGTGGTAATTCTTAAAACAAAGAAAGGAGGTTAAAAAGATACATTTTATTACTTACAAGAATGGCAAATACGCAGAAAAATTCATACCCCTTCAAAGAAAAAGCTACCATCAGTTTCCATGTACCCGGAACGGTACAGGAAGCGCGCCTTGTGTTCATTGACAACACCGGCACTGTGTTGAAACAGGTGGAAATCCATGAACGCGGCACCGGCGAACTCATCGTGTATGCCCAGGACCTCAGCGCCGGCATGTACTCATACTACCTCGTTGCCGATGGCAAAACCATCGCCTCCAAAAAAATGGTGGTATCAGGTAAATGATTATCACGCCCGTTTGGCAGGTGTTTTTTTGTTCATCTCAATCCCTTGTATTACCTTAGTATGCTCATATTAAACACATACAATTATGTTACTCAAAATAACAATTGTCCTTGCTGATATGTTTCTGATTATTGCTGTTTATCAGGCACTTAAGTTGACAAAACGCACCAAATACAATTTTTCATGGATCATGATTTCTGTTGGAATTGCCGCTTTGTTGATACGGCGGGTGGTGGAGTTTTTACCCCTTGTGAGCAATTTTCAAGCTCAGGATTTCCGGTTATTATACATTTGGGTCGGAGTGCTGTCATCGCTTTTCCTGGCACTGGGATTGCTGCTCATCAGGCAGATTTTTAATTACATCGACCGCATGGAAGCCGAACGCCATGAAGCCGAAAAACAAATGCTCTCATAGGTTATTGTGGCCGAAGAATCCGAACGTAAACGCCTGGCCAGAGAATTGCACGATGGTCTTGGCCCGTTGATGTCCGGTATTCGCATGTCGGTGTCTGCCCTCCAAAAACAACTAACTAACGAAAAACAAAAACAAATCGCTGAAAATGCCAATAAAATGGTGCAGGAAGCATTGAAATCCGTCAAAGACATTTCTAACAACATGAGTCCCCACATGCTCGAAAATTTTGGTCTGGTGCAAGCTTTGAAAAATTTCATCAATAAAATCAGTGCATCTTCTGAGCTGAACATAACATTAAACACATCCTTAAAGAATGAAAAATTGCCCCATAAAATTGAAATCATTGTTTACCGTGTGCTTTGTGAGATGCTTACCTCAATTTTAAGCTGAACGCAACGGCAAATATTATATGTCAGGTTCA
>JBNGDT010000146.1:0-6601 GCA_049975305.1 Bacteroidales bacterium
GATTTAAGTGTTCGCGTTTATAATTCACTTAGAAGGGTGGGGGTTAAAACAGTTGGAGATTTATTACAACTTAAAGAAAATGGGGAAATAACCAGGGTAAGATATATTGGGGAAAAAGGTATAAAGGAAATTGAAGAAAAAATCGACCAATATAAATTTGTGAACATTGAGGGTGAAGAAGTTGAATTTATTAACTTGTCTGTTGGCGTCAACAAAAATGTAAACAACTTAAAAAACCATGTACAGGACGAAAAGCCTGAAGAAAAATTAAAGATTAGTAATTCTTTAATCCTTGAATTATCAAAAAAAGTTAAGTTGTACAATAAAGTAATTATATTTCTCAATATTTTTCTAATTTTGCTAAGGTAAAATTATTTTGAAAATATTTGGTAAAGATTTTATATGTTTTTTACAATGATTATAATTTTAAGGCATGTTTTTTACCTGACAATGCAGTGCATAGGTTTGAAAAGACAACAAAATATTTTTTAACAATCAGCAACAACTAATATGCTTTTTCTAATGAGTGTTTTATTAAAATTAATGATATGAAGAACAAACAACTGAGTGAAAATACCTTAAAGAAAATTGATCTTTGGTTGCATGCAAATATTGATGCGGAGAGCAAAGACATTATTAAAGAGATGATTGCAAATGATCCTGATGGAGCAGAAGATGCATTCTATAAAGATTTAAAATTTGGTACTGGTGGCATGAGAGGCATCATGGGTATGGGTTCTAATCGTATGAACATTTATACCGTTGGGATGGCAACTCAGGGCTTGGCTGATTATGTGAAATCAAAAATAAAAGTAAAACATCCGAAAGCTGTAATTGCTTACGATTGCCGTAACAATTCAGGATTGTTTGCCGAAACTACAGCAAACATACTGAGTGCCAATGGGTTTGAGGTATATTTGTTTGATAAACTTAGGCCAACGCCGGAATTATCCTTTGCTATAAGGCATCTTGGTTGTCATTGCGGGGTAATGATAACCGCTTCTCACAATCCAAAAGAATACAACGGATATAAAGTGTACTGGGAAGACGGAGGGCAAATCATTTATCCACATGACAAAGGCATTATTGAAAAAGTGCAAGCCATAGGATCACCAGACAGTGTTAATTATGAAGCCAACAATAAACGCATTCATACCATCGGGGAAGAAGTGGACAAGGCTTACCTGGAAAAATTATCGGCATTGTGTTTGTCCCCCGATGCTATTAAAGCATATCATGACATGCCGATAGTATATACACCTCTGCACGGGACAGGAGTAAATCTTGTTCCGCAATACCTGGAAAATCTGGGTTTTTCTAATCTTATTCATGTGCCTGAGCAGGATGTAAGTGATGGAAATTTTCCAACAGTTGAATCTCCAAATCCTGAAGAATCAGCAGCTTTTGATATGGCCATGGAAAAAGCTAAAAGCACACAGGCTGAACTTGTTATGGGTACCGACCCCGACGCCGACAGGGTAGGGGTGATTGTTAGGAAAAATGACGGTTTTTATGTTTTCCTCAATGGTAACCAGACCGCTTCTGTTTTATTTTATTATGTGCTTTGTAATCTAAAACAAAGAGGAAAACTGCCGGAAAATGGTTTTACTGTGAAGACCATTGTTACCAGTGAATTATTGGCTGAAATTGCCGAAAGTTTTGATGTCAACAGTTATGATACCCTTACAGGTTTTAAATATATAGCGGCGGAGATTTTGAAACGTGAAGGAAAAGAAAAATTTATCATTGGTGGGGAAGAATCGTATGGATACCTCGCTGCTGATTTTGTGCGCGATAAAGATGGGGTTATGTCATGCGGATTAATTTCTGAAGCGGCAGCCTGGGCAAAATCAAAAAATAAAACCCTTTATGACATCCTGGTTGAAATATACCTGAAATATGGATTTTATAAAGAGGATTTGGTTTCAATTAAAAAAGAAGGCAAATCAGGAGAGGAGTCCATAAAACGTATGATGGAAAACCTACGGGATAAAAGTCCTGATAGCATTAATGGGGTACAGGTAACCATGGTGAATGATTTTTTGAAACAGCAGGCCGTTGATAAAATCAGCGATTTGAGGTACGATATTACACTGCCAAAATCAGATGTATTACAGTTTTTGATGTCAGATGGCACTAAAATTAGTATCCGTCCGAGCGGAACTGAACCCAAAATAAAATTTTATGTTTCTGTGCGTACCACCTTGAATAATGTCAATGAAATGGAATTGAAGGATAAAGAACTGAATGATAGAATTGATGCAATTTTAAAATCACTTATAAAATCATAAAAAATAAACAAATGAAATCACATCGCAAAGAAGTTTGGTTTAATATTCTCAATCGCAGGGAACTGATTAACATTACTCCTGTAGTGGAAGAAGAACTTAAAAACTCAGGTATTAAGGAAGGATTGTGTTTGGTAAACTCCATGCACATCACTTCAAGTGTGTTTATCAATGATGATGAGCCCGGCTTACATCAGGATTTTGAAGAATGGCTCGAAAAACTGGCTCCGGAAAAACCATATTCTCGGTACCGGCATAATACTGCTGAAGACAATGGGGATGCCCATTTGAAACGCACTGTGATGGGACGTGAAGTGGTGGTAGCAGTTACAAATGGGAAGTTGGATTTTGGCCCGTGGGAACAAATTTTTTACGGTGAATTTGACGGCAAGCGCAGAAAACGGGTGTTGATTAAAATAATAGGGGAATGATATTTTTATTAGTTTTCTTATTACGCAGTCAATGAAAGGTATTGATAAACTTATCTTAAATGATAAGGCTGTTCTGCTTTTTAGTGATGAGTCAATGACAGAATTTATTGATGAGACAAGTAGAGAGAAATTAAAACCATTTTTCACAAAAGAAAATATTGTTTCCTTAATCGAATTAATTGAAGAATACGGAGAATTGGTAGAAGTAAAAAGCGAAGTTGATCATTGCAGGCACAATCCCATCATCTGAAACAAATATCAGCATAGAATTGTATGATAAGCAAGCCTGGCTCTGCACTTATTTGACTTCGTCTTCTTCCTCCTTGCAAGGCATAGTCAAAGCAAGATTTGCCTGTGTACTTGCTTCGATCGTCAGTTGCAACAAATTTCCTATCAAGCCACAAATACACCAACCTGCCTGCAGACAGGGTTTTGCAAAGTATTGGTATTCAATAAATTTAAGTTTGTGATTTCTTTGTGGCTTAGAGGATTTGTGGGATAAAATGACTTTTTAGACCGATCTCATTGGTAATTATAAACAATACGTTTTTATTCCTCATCCAGTATCCTGACTTCCACGCGGCGGTTTTTCTGACGGCCTTTTGCGGTGTTATTGCTTGCAATAGGCTGGGTTTCACCATAGCCTTTGGCATCAACTCTGTTACCGTTAATGCCGCGTTGCACCAACCAGTTTCTTACGGCTTCTGCACGGCGTTGAGATAAAATCATGTTGCTTTCATCGCTGCCAACATTATCTGTATGTCCGGCAATTTCCACGCGTATATCAGGCTTAAGTTCAAGGTATTCTTTCAGTTCATTCAACTGTGCACTGGATTCATGGCGTATGGTTGCTTTCCCGGTATCAAAATATACGTTGTTAAGCGTAAATATTTTTGGTGGATTGAATTTGATGGTCAGCTCAAAGGTTCCATAAGTTTGGTTGGGTTTTAGTTTGGGTATTTCCATTTCCTGGTAATCCTGTTCCATGCCTACACCTTTTATTTTAATTTGGTATGTGTCAGGGCCGGGTAGTTGTATGCTAAACTCACCTGATGCATCGCTGATGCCTTTATAGATTTTCCCTGTGTTTTGACTTTCAAACAGGATTTGTTCCCCTTCCCTGGGTTCATTGTTGAAATTACTTACATTTGTTTTTATGGTTACCAACTTTTGATCCTGGGCAAATCCACAAAAATTAATTAACAATACAAATACGAAAGCTATGTTTTTCATGGTAGTAAATTTATTCTTAATTATTCTTCAAATTTTGTGCCGCTAATCTTGTTTGTTGATTGTTCCTGTGTGGCTGAGTTGAATCTGTTGATAACTTCTGCAGCCATTAAGGTGCCGAACAACGCAGGGATGAATGAAATGGAGCCGGCACTGGATCGCTTATTTCTGCCATTTTCCTGTATCACTTTTGATTTATCAATTTCTTCAGGTGAAAATACCACCGTAAAACCTTCGTAGATGCCAATTTTGTGAAGACGCTTTCGCAACTTCTGTCCCAGGGGACAATTATAGGACTTGCTGATATCCGTTATTTGAATTTTTGAAGGATCGGTTTTGCCGGCAGAACCCAGTGAAGAAATCAATGGTGTCTGAGTATCCAGACAGGTTTTTATCAGGGTGATTTTTGGTGATAGGGTGTCAATGCAGTCAAGCACAACATCAAATGTGTCAAAAGAGGGGAGTGCAGAGATCGTTTTTTCATCCACAAATATATCGTATGTGTTGACAATTAGCTCAGGGTTAATGTCCTTTAGCCGTTCTGCCATAACATCCGTCTTTTTTCGCCCTACCGTTGACTGAAGTGCAATTACCTGACGGTTGATGTTTGACTCATTGATTGTATCGTTATCAACCAGGCTGATTTTGCCAGTGCCTGATCGTGCCAGATGCTCAGCAGCCCATGAACCCACGCCACCAAGCCCGATGATTAGCACATGTGTGTATTGTAATTTACTAAGCTGTATGTTTCCCAGTAACAGGCGGGTTCTGTATTGCCAGTCAGTATGCATTGTGTTGTATGGTTTTGAAATTTTGGTTGATTTGCGTTACAAGGTCATCAAAAGCAATGCCTTTTAAGTAGGCAGCCCGTTTATATATTTTGCGGATGCTGATGCTGCTTTCATCGGTTTCGAGAAAAAGCAGATTGTCAGGGGTATTTTTAAAAACCACTTCGTGGGTATCTGCCCCACGCATTAACAAAGCCCCGTAAGACAGGAAAATCCCATGATCTGTACATGCTTTCATGGTTTGCATATTGCCCCCGAAACCATGAATAATCCATGCCTGGGCAGGCTTGTGTTTTTTATGCATGGCTATGATATCGGGATAGGTTTTAACAGCATGTATGATTAAGGGTTTTTTCAGGTCTTCACTGATTTTAATTTGTGCTTCAAATACTTCACGCTGTTTGTCAAAACTGCATGATGAACTTTTGTCAAGCCCGCACTCTCCAATGGCAAATGCTTGGTGTGCTTTGGGACGCAACTCATCTATCAAGGCATTGGTTTTTGCTTTTTCAGCGTGCCATGGGTGGATGCCAACAGAGAAAAACCCGGATTCGGGAATGTAGCTTTTGTGAAAAAAACTTTTTAATTCCATGTATTCATTGTCTCCTGATAAATTGTGTGTATGTATATCAATTATTTTCATGGTTATCGAACATTTTTCCCTGATATAAATTCAAAGTTTTCATGTATGCTCTCAGTTTTTCAACAAACGCATAATTTTTCAGTCCATTCCAGTCAGGGCTGATAACGATATCCTGTGGAGATTCACTTGTAAATCTCTCAACAATGATATCCGGATTCAGCCTGACAAGAAAATCAGCCACCACCGAAATATAATCATTTGCAGTAAAAACAACAAATTTTTCGGGAGCTTGTTCGAAGGTTTTTTCCATCGCTGTGTGCCTCAGTATCTGAAGCTGGTGCAGTTTGAGAAAATTGGGGCGCAATGCGTTGATGCCGTTTACGTGGGTTATCATGTCGTTTTTTGTTTCTCCCGGTAAGCCCATAATCAGATGAGCCCCGGTAAAAAAGTGTTTGCCGGCACATCGTTTGAATGTATCCTGGGTGCAGGCAAAGTCATGCCCCCTGTTGACAAATTTCAGGGTGTCATCCAGCCTTGATTCCACACCAAATTCCACACTGACAAACATGTTTTTTCCTATGCTGTCAAGAAGTTCAATTTGTGCATGGCTGATGCTGTCGGGACGTGTGGCAATGACCAGTCCGATGACACCCGGCACTGAAAGGGCTTCATTAATGAGTTTCTCGAAAGTGGAAAAATCCGTATAGGTGTTTGTGTAATTTTGAAAATAGGCCAGGTATTGTTGGGTTTTGTATTTTTTTGAGAAAAAATCAATTCCTTCATGCAGTTGTTGAGTTATGGATTTTTCCACAGAACAGTAAAAAGGGCTGAAGCTTTTCCGGTCACAATATGTACATCCTTTTCGACTTATGGTGCCATCAAGATTGGGGCAGCCGAGGCCAGTGTTGACAGATATTTTTTGTACACGTTCTCCAAAATATTGCCTTATGAAACCGGAATAATCGTTCCAGGGTTTTTGCTGCATACACAGTGATTTTTGCTCATTCAAAAAAATATAAAAATGACGTGAATAACAAATTGACAGGTAATAAGCTAACCTGATTACCCTAAACAGGGTTATCAAGGGTGGTTTTGTTTATCCGCACATGCTAAGGCATAGCTTTGCCACCCATCAATTAGAACAGAGTGCGGATATTCGTTTTATTCAGGAATGGCCCGGACATGAGAGTTTAACAACGACTCAGCGTTATACACATGTTTCAGAATATGAGTCCAGTCTAAAAACCCCTCTTTTTTTTAAGCTCGTATAAATGCGATATT
>JBNGDT010000147.1:0-6525 GCA_049975305.1 Bacteroidales bacterium
TCGCCTATCAATTTTATTATTTTTTCTGTCGTCTTTTACCAATGCACGCTAACGGTTTGGCGGTATGTTTTTGTTGCCGATTTCGGAGCACGTTACTGTCAAAATGCGATAAAGTCTGATGCGAGCTACTACCGTTAATTCTAGTACTATCTCGGCAATAAAATATACCGCCTGTTACAAGCTGCCCTTTAATTATTCAAGCATTATTTCAGAGTTTGCTTTTTTATTTTTTCTTCTTTCTCTTTCTATTAAAGTATTTTTTTTCTCTTGTTCCAAAGTATTCAGACCAATTGAATAGCGGTTACTGTTGATGATTTCATTGCAATTCTCTTCACAAAATCCATCCCTTAACCAGAATTTGTTATCAATATATTTCTGTTTGTCAGGTAACATATTATCATTGATTAGCGCATATTGGAAAGCTGGCATATTTCCATTACATAAATTCTCATATAAGGTGTCTTTAAAGTCAAAATCAATTTTATGCCAGGTTGAATAGCAGTGTTGAAGCATAATTTGCACTCTGGAATCTCTGATTTCTGAAGGTCCCCAAAATGTGAAGTGTTTTGCAAATGCTACAGAATCTTGAATAAAAGACAATCCAATTAGTCTTTCTCCTGGATATCCATAAGCTTCAATAATCTGTTTAAGCAGCTCGAATTGACGCTTATTGTTTATCCCCCATTGCAGCCAATAAATTGGCTTGAATAGTACAAAACCATCGTTTACTTTTCGGGTATATTTTTGGTCAATAGTCAATAAGCTGTCTATCTTTTCTCGAAGGTTAGTGTCAATGGACGATATGTAAATGGAGTATAAACTATCGAAATTATTCAATGTCTTTTGGGTTGTCGAATATGTTAAGGATTTATTTGTTATTTCGTTGGTTCTAATAATCCAAACAGGAATTCCTTGTTTGAAACATTTTTCCAACCACTTATCTGCTTTAATGCTGTCATTTGCTGTAATACAGATTTGGAGTGCTTTCATACAGTGCTTTGCATAAATAAAATCATATTTTAAATAAATACTGTCAAGTCGTTCAATTGCTGCTGTATAATTCTGGGATAAAACATCTTCATCAATTCTATTAAAAGTCCGATGATATTCAATATAGTCTTGTCCAAATAATTGACTTGTCAAAAACAGTAACATTATCCATATTTTAAGTCGCTTCATTATCCGTCTTTTAGGGTTGCTTGTAACTCGTTTATATCCACAATACCTTCCATTAAATCCTGCGTTTCAATGTCATATCCGTATGCTAAGCATTTGTAATCATTTATAAACGAGTTTGCTTGTTTATTTTATACCCGCAAGATAAAAAAATTATGTGAAAAAAAAAGATGTTGAAAAAAATTACCGGTAGGTGGGCTGCCTGTTTCAGGTAGCATGTTGTGAGGATTTGTTGTGAGCTCAGGCGAACGCCGATGTGTTGCTCCGTATTGCGCCGTATTGCGGTGTACTAAGCGAAGTCGAAGTGAGCAAAGCGATGTGCTGCGCCGCACTGGCTTGTCGAAGTAAGCTGCGTCGAAACATGGTTTGGGGTGACCCCTGGGGTTCGGTAGCCGTGGCTGAATTATCTATCAGGCATTTTTTCATTTAATCTGATCAAAAGGTTCTTTGGAAAAAGCTATTAAATTCTCAACATATCGCTTTGCGTAGTTGAGGTTGCATTATCCCACCTACCTCTTCGACAATTGCCCGTTTTCGTAGAGTTTTACCAGGATTTCCAGTTCCCTGTCTTCCCCTTCCGGATCATATTCTTGTTTCAGATTATGGCCAAAAAGCCGTGCCACTCCCTGGTAAAGTCCGGCCAGAAAGTCGCCTTTGAATTCTTTCAGAATGTCATAAGTAGTATCCCCGGTTTCCCGGTCAATAAGCCGGATAAGCATTATGCCCTGTGAAATGGTTAAATGGCGTATGTCATCTTCGTATTCTTCGCGCAATTGTTTTTCACGGTACCGGATGTATTGCTTTTTCAACCTGTCATCCGGAAATTTATCAAGGTCTGATTCAATGTCATGCATGGTTTCACTGATGAGCTTTGCGTAAGGATACACTTTCAGGAAATACCGTGTCAACCTGTCAAAACGCCGTTGCTCAGACCGTGATTTTTTATGCATTTCCGGGAACACCAGTACCTCAGGCCCCATCATCACATACTGTTCCGAATGCACAAACAAGCTGTCAAGGTTAACCTGTGGTGGCACATAGCCGTGTCCCGACTGTGCCAGCATGCCGGGCACCGGAAACAGCATCAACAATATAACCACAAGTTGTGTTTTCATAAAGATACAATCACATCCGTGAATAATTTTCCAATAATTGTACCAAATTTTCTTAATTTTGGCCGCATTGTGAAAATAAAATCAGCAAATATCATCAACTGGCTTATGTTAATTGGCCTGAGTTTGATTTGGGGCAGCAGTTTTATCCTGATGAAGTATGGGCTAAAAAGCTTTTCGTACGGGCAGGTTGCAGGGTTCAGGATGTTTATTGCTTTTATAAGCCTGCTGCCGGTTGCACTGTATCACATCAAAAAAATCACAAAAAAGAATTTTTTATCACTGGTTATTGTCGGATACATTGGCAATGCCATTCCCGCATTTTTATTTACTTTGTCTCAAACTCGCATAGATTCTGCCATGGCAGGCATTCTCAATTCCATGACACCGTTTTTCACCATGATAATCGGGGCCATGGTTTACAAAGTAAAAATTCCCTGGGTTAAAGTTGTTGGCGTTTTTATTGGCCTGGCGGGAGCTGTTGCAGTCATCACAAGCAACACTGATATCAACACAGGAAAGATCAATATTTTTGCTCTGTATGTCGTTCTGGCAACAGTGATGTACGGCATAAACATCAACCATGTAAAAATGAAACTTCATGGCCTGAACGGGATACAAATTGCTTCTTTTGCTTTTTTGATGGTAGGGCCGGCGGTAACAGCCTACCTGCTTAGCACAAACCTGCCTGCAACATTTGCCCAGGAAAATGCCTGGCATGATTTTTTGTATGTGTTTCTGCTGGGATTTTTTGGTTCCGCTGTGGCAGTGGTGGCCGTAAACATTTTGATATTACGAAGCAATGCCCTTTTTGCTTCTTCCGTTACATATTTAATGCCCATTATAGCCATTGGCTGGGGTATGATTGACGGAGAAAAACTAACAATTATTCAATACGCCGGAATGTGTTTAATTTTATTCGGCGTATATTTGGTCAATAAAAAATACAGAAAAAATGATGCATCTGAATAAATACACCAGGATAGGCATGTCAATATCATCGGGATTGTTATTGAGCATCGCCTACACACAATGGCACATGGGATGGATTATCCTCATCGGATTTGTTCCCCTCCTGATCCTGGAAGAATACGCACAACAACATAAAACTTGTTCAGGACGCAGTTTATTTGGATATACATACCTGACATTCATTGTATGGAATACCATATCAACATACTGGATATATTATGCCACCGCTGTAGGTTCCATATTTGCTCTCGGCCTCAACGCTATGTTTATGACAGTATTGTTTTCCCTGTATCATAAAATCAAAATACGCCTGAACCGAAATGAAGCGTACATTGCTTTGGTGGTATTGTGGGTGGCTTTTGAATTTTTCTACATGAAAGTAAAACTCAGTTGGCCGTGGCTTAACCTTGGCAACAGTTTTGCCAACAATGTGCAATGGATACAATGGTATGAATTCACAGGAGCCCTGGGTGGCACTATCTGGGTCCTTATTTCCAATTTACTGATATTTGAGATTTTCAGAAGAAGGTTTATGCTGCCGGAACCAGAAAATTTACCCGTACGCAAGCACATAATTTCCCTTGCGATTATACTGATTGTTCCGTTGACATTGTCTCTCATCATGTATCACAACTATGAAGAACAAAGTAAAAATAAAGAGGTGGTTATAGTACAGCCTAACATTGATCCCTACAAGCAAAAATTTTCAGGTTCTGTAATGGACCAGCTTCACAACATGCTCAGGCTTACTGATTCCGTCATCAGCAAACACACAGATTATGTAGTGTTTCCTGAAACAGCCCTGCCATTATACATTGAAGAAGATTCTATCACCATTGAAAACGACCGGCACATCAAAATTTTACGACAGTTCAATCAAGAATACCCCACTACCAAATTTATTGTCGGGCTAACCAGTCGTAAATTTTATTATAATGAAAAAGACGTAAGCCCTACAGCCCATAAATATCAGGACTTTTGGTTTGATGAATTCAATACTGCAATGCAGATAGATACCAGCGGTGTTCAACAGTTCTATCATAAAACCAAACTGGTGCCAGGCGTAGAATCCATCCCGTATGTTGACAACTGGAAATGGCTGAACAATCTTATCATCAATTTGGGTGGGCCGCGAAACAGTCTGGGTTATGACCCCTATCCCACCAACCTTGTCAGTCCATCTGATTCAATCCGGGTAGCAGCAATCATCTGTTACGAATCTATTTATGGGGGATACATTGCATCTTTTGTCAGGAAAGGTGCCAATTTACTTTTCATCATGACAAACGACGGCTGGTGGCGCGACACACCTGGATACAAGCAACATGCAGCGTATGCACGGCTGCGGGCCATAGAAACACGCCGTTCTGTGGCACGATCAGCCAACACGGGCATTTCCGCCATCATCAATCAGCGTGGTGATATAATGGACTATCGTGGATGGTGGACCGAAGCTGTAATTAAAGGCACAGTCAAAGCCAACGATAAAATGACATTTTATGCCCGTTTTGGTAATTATCCGGGACGTATTTCCGCTTTTCTTGCTGCATTGATATTGTTGCACTGGATTTCCAATATACTGATGCGCAGAAAGTTATAATTTTTAGAGAGTCGAGACATTTAGTAACACTCCGGGTAAACAATATCTCTTTATTTTTTTTCTTTGCGTATTGTCAACAGCATGTTTTCAAGTTTGCTAAAGGATGGATTGTCCGGGGAAAACACATTCATATCCCACAAATACCGCAAATATTTATGGATAAACGTTTTGCTGTCAATGGTCCGGTAATGCTTTTCTTCGGCGTCAATATGGCGCTGTTTTACCACATAATCCAGGGCTTTGCGACCAAGAAAACTCCCCCCATCATAAGGATTGATATAAAACAGAACCCCTGTTGTGGATTCACCATAAGCAACGCGGGCTACATCCTTGTTATGGTATGCCATCAGTAGCAAACCGGGTAAATAAACAGGATAAACAGGTAAATCCAGGCTGTTGGCTATAAGGCAATACACGCCAACAAACGGAAAAGAACTGCCGGTTTTATTTATAAACAGATATTCCGGGAAATGGACGGATTTTTCCTTGATGTCTTTTGCCAACAACACCCTGCATTCCATCTGCATGTAAACATTTTTATTGATGATCTTTATGGCTTCAAAACCGGTAAGGTTATCCTTCAGTTCAAGCCATATCTTTTTTTTGATCTGATCCGCCTGTTCCTTAAAATCTTCAAAAGCAGTATCAGAATAATATAAACTGTTAATGTAGAACAGGCCTTTCAACAAAACATCTTTTTCTTCATGTTTCCACCAATGTGTATATTCATCAATAAAACTACGGTTACGTAAATTTTCCATCAGGATTTCAAGACGCTTGTTCATCAATGGATTATTATCAATGCCATAACGGGCTTCGAGAAATGGTATGGCTTCGATGCCTGTATGCAAAATTTTATCATAAACCCTGGAATACACATTTTCATCGGGATCATCAAGTAAATTTATCAGTGCTTTTAGTTTCGAATCATTCATGGTGTTGTAGTATCCTGCTTACGATATACTTTTTTCAAGCCTTTAACTTTACGCAACCGGCCGATAACATCATCCATGTCTTTTGTATTATGGACAAACATGTCAATGACCCCTTTAAAAATGCCATCGGATGCATTAAAATTCACAGATTTCATATTCACATCAGCCTCGGTGGAAATAACCTGCGTGATACGGTACAATATGCCAATATCATCTATGCCCTCCATGTATATTTTAGCCCTGAAACTCAGTAGTTTTTGAATTTTCCAGTCCACCTCTATTATACGGTCCCCAAAGGTTGCCATCAGGTCAATGGCGTTGGGGCAATTTTTCTTGTGTATCATCACCACATTGTCGGCATTCAAAAAACCAACCACTTCATCTCCGGGAATAGGGTTACAACAAGTGGACAGACGGTAATTTTGTTCAGATTCATTGTCTTCAACAACAAATTTGTTTCCATTTTTTGATTCTTTTTTCCCTTCTGGTTCCTTATCTTTAGAGCCTGTTTTTCCAAATTGCAAACGCCAGTATTTGCCCCATGTTGTTCTTCTTTTCCCTGGCAGGTTTTTTTCGATGTCTACAGGTTTAATAAGCCCGGAGCCAATACGGCGGTAAAATTCTTCTTTATTGTGTAAATCAAGCCGTTCACGCAATTTTTTAAAAGAGGAATAATCAAGTGGGTATTTCAATTTGCGTATGGTATGCAAAAATTGTTGCTGGCCTATAT
>JBNGDT010000148.1:0-6522 GCA_049975305.1 Bacteroidales bacterium
GTATTGAGATCATAATTCATGAATAAACTAAAATCTTTGACACCTACCATGGCTTTAACACCATAGCGGAAACTGTTGAGGTAAAAATTGTCGTAATTTTTGTCTTTGCGTTTTTGGCCGTTTTCATCCCATACATTTTTAGTATGGGCTCCGATGCGGTATCCTGCATAAGCTCCTGCACCAATACGCAACAACCGTTTGTTTATGCCACTTTTTTCGGGCCCGATATGAAAAACAGGCATCACATCCATGTTCAGGTAATTGACAGTTAATTTGGAACGTATGGCATGGCTGCTACCGTCATTGTACATGGGATTTTCGTTGTAAACAATCATGTTGTCGCCATCCACAACACCTTCGTAGGTATCAACAGCCTTGTTTTGCAATTTGAAATTATACGTCAGAAAATCCGCACTGACATCCACACTGAACCAGTTTGCAGCAAAAGCACGAAACCCTGATCCTATTGAAAAACTCCAGGAACCAAATGGTTTCACATAATACAACTTTTCACCTTGTGGAAATTGCTGGTCTTCAAGGTAATTGTTCATGCCTGTTTCACATACCATAAAGTTGTAAAAACTTTTATCCGATTCATCTTTTTCAAATTCAAACTCTATTTCAGAATCACCAGTTTTCGTTTTACTGTCTTTAACTGTCATGGTTTTAATCACATCCCCTTGTTTATTTTTGATAATGACAGACATTGATTTTCCATTGTCTTCAATCCTGATGTCTTCCATAGACTCATCCACTTCTTTCATAACTTCTTTAACAATGTCCATAATGCTATCCATGTCTGGCATGTTATCCAACTCTTCAAGTTTGTTCAGGTTGACAGTAGCAACGGTATCGCCTTCAATGACAACCCGGAGGGTGTCGTCTTCAGGAGCATTGTCTGCAAGAAGCGGGGTGATAACAAACAAGGCTGCTGCTGTTAAAATTGCGTGTAAAATTGTTTTGCGTTTCATAACTGTATGTTTTTTAATGTTTATATTTTTTTGTTTCAATTTCACTGATGTGACGCCTATGGGTATTGTTTAGTTACAGATGTTTATTGTTAACAGCTTGTTAAATTTCATAACTTCCTGAATGCAAGCACCATTTAGCTATTAGTTTAGTGTTAGTGACTCAGGAATGGCACCATATGATTGCAAGTAAATTGAGAAAAAATTATTAATTCTGCCAAAAGCTTGCTATTTTTACAGAACACTATTAGAAGGCCCCTTAAATTGATAATGAAAAGATGTATAATAATATCCATTGCTGTCAGTGTCATGATGTTTTTAACACATCATGGATACGCCCAGGATATTCATTTCAGCCAGTACATGTTTTCACCAATGAATCTAAATCCTGCAGAAACAGGCAATTTTGATGGCGATTACCGTTTTGTTGTCAATCACAAAAGGCAATGGATGAGTTTTGCCGATGCCTACAATACCTTTTCCGGATCCGTTGACCGTCAATTTTTAAAAGAAAAAAAATTACGTCCCGGTATAGGCATGCTGCTCAATAATGACATTGCCGGTGATGGGGATTTTGGCACCTTACAGGTGGGTATTCCTGTATCATTGCTGTATGCAATGGAAAACACAAGCTTGTATGTTGGCGGAATGGCTTCCTGGGTGCAACACAGTTTTAATTACAGCGCTTTTTATTTTGGAAGTCAATACACAGGACATCAATTTGATCCCAGCCTGCCTACGGGAGAAACCATCGATGCAGACCGCTTTTCCTATTATGATTTTTCGGCCGGTGCCGGTGGTAATTACAAATACAGCGACAGCCTCAGATTCAACGCCGGGGTGTCAGTACAACATATAACGCAACCCGTAAAATCATTTTATCAAAATGAGGAAATGCAATTGAATATGCGCTGGCAGGCGTATGTGCAAGCTGATTTTATTATTGACAAGCATATATCCCTGCAGCCTACGGTGTTGTTTATGACCCAGGGTAAATACAAAGAGTATAATTTTGGCAGCAACATAGAATTTGACATCAATCCACTTGGTTTGCGGTCTGTTTTTGCCGGATTGCATGTACGTGCCAGGGATGCCAGCATACTTATTTTCGGACTGGACTACAACAAAATCCGTTTTAACCTGTCTTATGACATTAACCTGTCTGGCCTGACAACCATCAGTAAAGGACGTGGCGGCGTTGAATTGTCTGTGATATACTTATTTCAAAAACTGAACCTGCTTACAAATCCCCCTGTAAAAAAATGCCCGGAATTTATCTAAACATAGCCTGCATCATAATATTTATGTTTTCCATGCTTCCGGCCAATTACGGGCAGGATTTAAACAGTCTCGTCCGGTCAGGGGATATGGCTGCCGAAAACGGCAATTATTACGGGGCAGCGCATTTTTACAAGCAGGCCTTGCGTGAAGCGGGAAATGTGCCGGAATTGCATTACAAAATGGCTGAAGTATGCCGCAAGGATAAAGATTATGTGCAAGCGGCCAAACATTATGAAAAACTCGTACCCCATTTTAATGACAAGTACCCCTTGGCAGAATATTATCTTGGTAAAATGCAGAAATCCTGTGAACTGTTTCTTGAAGCACAATACCATTTCAGAAATTATTGGGAAAGGAACAAAGAGCAAGACCTGCTGACTGTGAAAAAAGCAAAACGTGAAATCATTGCATGTGAAATGGCACAACGCATGTTATTCAGGCCGGTAAATGTAGATGTAGAACACATGGATACCAGCATCAACAGCATTTATGCCGAGTTGTGTGCCGATGGTTATCATAAAGGAATTACGTATTATACGGCTGTATTGCCTGAAGATTCGACCATGGAAAATTTCGATGCAAAAATATACATGGCAAATCAGCAAAAACAAACGGTATTGCTGGACAGCCTGATAAATAAACCTGGTATGCAGGCTGCCAACCCCTTCTGGGACAGCATTTCCAATGTGTTGTATTTTACGCTTTCGGGGAATGAGCATCCGGCTCAGATTTACAGGTCTCAAAAAACACAAAACGGGTGGAAAAAAGCGATCAAACTGCCATCTGTCATCAACAAAGAGAATTATGCCAGCACGCAACCTGTAATCGTACATTTTGACAGCGTATCATTTATATTGTATGCATCAAACAAACCCGGCGGCATGGGTGGGTATGACTTGTATTACAATCGCATAGAAAATGACACTTCATACAGCCGGCCCTACAACATTGGCAGAAGGGTGCCTGATGATTCTGATTTTGCTTTCCTCGTGGATACAACATCCGTTTTTAATTCTCCTGCCAATGAAATCACACCATTTTATGATATGGCAGACAGCATGCTGTATTTTTCCAGTGACTGGTATTACGGGATGGGAGAATACGATATTTTTAAAATGAAATACGATTTTGGAATGCCTGATACAACGACCATAGAAAACATGGGATATCCCATCAACACAGCACAAAATGATTTGTATTACAGAATGGATAAATCACACAGGTCGGTGTACATAACATCCAACAGGGACGGGGCCCTTGCCTATAAACACCAAAGTTGTTGCAATGATATATTTACATATATGTTACCCGAAAAGGAACCGGAAAAAACACCGGAAGAAATACGGCAGGAAGAAATCATTACCATGACCCGCATGGCCGAAGAAATCATACCCCTTACGTTATATTTTCACAATGACAGGCCTGATCCGGGAAGCAGGGACACAACCACCCAGGTATCGTATGATTCTTGTTTTTACCGCTACATGGACAGGCAGCAGGAATATAGAAATAAATTCGCTGCCGGATTGGAAGGACAAGCAGAAATGCAAGCACTTGACAGCATTGATAATTTCTTTGAAGACCAGGTTAACAAACAGTTCCAGGAATTGCGCAAATTTCTCATGTTGCTCGAAGAGCTACTTGCTGGAGAACAACAGATTATTTTGACCATCAAAGGTTATACAAGCCCGTTACATACCTCTGAATACAACCTCAATCTTGCCAAAAGGCGCATCAGCAGTTTTATAAATTATATTAATCAATACAAAAACGGCAGATTTACTCCCTACATTGAAAACGGTCAGTTAAGCATTGTAACTTTGCCTTACGGAGAAACCAAAGTAAGAAAAGGGATTAGCGATGACCCGGATGACAGGCGTAATTCGGTATATAATCCCTTAGCTGCACAGGAAAGAAAAATAAAAATTCTGGCAGTAAAAATCACCCAACATAATAATAATGATTAGGTAACGATTCACAAATCACTGAAAGGCAAAAGGTATTTAATTCAAAAGACAAAAAATAATAGCAAAATCTATCGTTATTTCAAAATCTGGATAAAGAGTTAGGTGTTAGGAGTTAGGTGTTAGGGAATAAGAAATCTTAAACCTAAAACCTAACTCCTATCACCTAACTCCTTATTTTTGGTTTTTGAATTTATTATTCTAATTTCAAACCGTGAACGCTTAAAAGATTAAATTACATGTAACCCCTAATTTTGGATTATGAAAGAAAAAACATTGTGTATCATCAAACCCCTTGCAGTACAAAACGGTCATATTGCATCCATCATCAAAGACATTGATAATTCGGGGTTCAGAATATGTGCATTGCACATGTTACAAATGACCACCGATGATGCCAGGCAGTTTTATAAAATACATGAAGGGAAAGGATTTTATGATTCGCTTGTTGCATTTATGGCTTCTGGTCCTGTTGTGGTAATGGCTCTTGAAAAAGAAAATGCAGTGGCTGATTTCAGAAAACTCATTGGCAATACCGACCCTCAAAAAGCCGATGAAGGCACCATACGGGAAAAATACGCCAAAGACATCAGTCATAATGCCATTCATGGTTCAGATTCGATAGAAAATGCCACTAACGAAATTCATTTTTTCTTCGGTGACAGGGAATTGTTTTGAACATCATTTATCAGGTTTTAACAAACATTCATCAGACAAATTAAACTGTTAGTCAAAATCAAGTCAATTATTAAGGATTCATTAAGAACTTTATTTGGACTCAGTCTATATTAAATGTACTTTTACATTGAAAATAAATTATTAATGAATGAATAAACCTAATAATTATGAAAACACAGGAATTTAATAACAAACTCATAGACATCAAAGACAATCTGAAGTATTTTGCTTTTAGCCTGGTTTCAGACAATGAAAAAGCAGAGGATCTTGTACAGGAAACATTTTACAAGGCTATATCCAATAAGGATAAATACATTGATAACACCAATTTCAAAGCCTGGGTATTTACCATTCTAAAAAACACGTTTATCAATAATTACAATAAGGCAGCCCGACATAAAACTACCTTTGATAACACCGATGATGATTACCTGATAAACAGCAGTAGCCTGGCAACTTCTGTTTCCCCTGAGTCCACTTACAACGCCGGGGAAATACATAAGGCTATTGATACCCTGGATGATGCCTACAAAATCCCTTTCATGCGCTTCAGCCATGGTTACAAATACCAGGAAATTGCTGAAGAGTTGGATTTACCCATTGGAACGGTAAAAAGCAGGATATTTTTTGCCAGAAAAAAATTAATGGGACAACTGAAAGACTTCAGATAAAAACGGGGGAACTTCAAAATAAGCAGTCAGGGGTTAGGGTTTAGGAAAAGTTTCCCTCCTAAAACCTACCCCCTAACTCCTAAACTAAATCCTTATTTTTGTTTTCCGTCGCCTTTTTACATCTTCGCTCCGTCTTTGTTTCATTGTTTCATTACGCCGGACAAAGCTTGCCCGACGCTAGACGGGTTTTGGATTTTAATCAATATCCTACCCAAGGCCTGTCCCGTACTGCCTTCGGGCAAATTTAGGTTTCCCAAAAATAACCATGAATTTAAAAAGAGTGACATGAGAGTTACATCAGGTGAATGATATCTTTCCATTTTGAAAACACCTTTGTTGGTACGTTTTTTTCGGATACAGGTGGTTCTGTTTTTTGGGGATTAAACCAGATTTGATCAATCCCTGCATTTGCCGCTCCCATGATATCAACCAGAAAATCATCGCCGATAACCACAGCGTTGTTGGTGGTTGCATTGCTAAGTTTCATGGCTTTTTCAAAGTAGGCAGCTTCAGGTTTCTGAACGCCCAATTCTTCAGAAATAAACACATAAGTAAAAAATTTTTTCAATCCTGAATTTTTAAGTTTTTCATACTGGACTTCTTTAAACCCATTGGTAATGAGGTGCAGTGTATATTGTTTTTTCAGGTAAATGAGGCCAAATTTCACATGGGGAAACAATTTAGTTTTTGTCGGGCTTAATATGAGGTATTCATCTGAAAGTGTTTGGGCAAGATGTTCATCATCAAGTCCACCCTCCTTAAGTGTCAATAAAAATCGTTTCCAGGTAAGCTCATCTTTATCAATAGCGTTTTCGCGGTATAAATGCCACAAGGCAGAATTATATTCGAGATAGTGAGTAAAAAATTCATCAAACCCCTGAAAAGCTTCAAACAATTGGAACTTATGATACATTTCCATTAAAATTTCACGGCAGTTTTTCTCAAAATCCCACAAAGTCC
>JBNGDT010000149.1:0-1042 GCA_049975305.1 Bacteroidales bacterium
GGCATAAGCTTTTGTTTTTAGAGTTATAGTTTGTTATTTGTGCCACCCCTTTGGGGTTATGATTGATCTTGCTATGTCTTGGTTTACAATCATGTCAACAGATTCGAATGCTTACTTCGACTGGGTTTGTTTAAAATAGTACAATACTTTGCAGTGCATGTTTCCGGCATTATTATTTTTTTTCACAGACAAAAACCGCTCATATTGATTAACGGGTTAATCATGCACTAAGATACAACAAAATTTCCAGAAAAAAAATAAATGTTGTTATTTAGCTTTGCAGACATGGCTCATACATCCAAAATCATCCTTATGTTTGATTGTTGTCAGTAGATTTTGGAAAATTCGTAAACAACACCTACTTTTAAGGCCGCATTTGCGAAAAATATATAAATAACATTTTAATGAAAAAAGCATTTGACCCTGTAAAGAATTATGAGGAAACCAAAAAGAAAATTGGTTATGTGGACAGGAAGCAGGCCACGCAGGAAGATTATGACCGGATTGGCTTTATGTCCGGGCTGGAAGTGCATCAGCAATTGTTAACAAAACGAAAATTGTTTTGCCGTTGTCCTGCCGGTATTTATCACGAAGATGATGATTATGATGCTGAGATTGTCCGTCACATGAGGCCTACATTAAGTGAGCTTGGAGAATATGATGGAACTGCCCTCATGGAATTTAAAACGAGGAAAAATATTTTTTACCGTATCAACAACGAAAATGCCTGTACTTATGAGGTGGATGATACGCCACCCTTCAAAATGGATAATGAAGCACTGGAAATTTCCATCGAAATATCCTTGCTTTCCAAACTGAATATTGTTGGCGAAGTACATATAACACGTAAGCAATATCTCGACGGCAGCATACCAACCGGCTTTCAGCGTACAGCTATCATTGGCGTTGAGGGTAAAATTCCCATTTCCAACAAAGATATTCGCTTGATTCAGTTGAGCCTTGAAGAAGATTCCTGCCGTGAAATTTCCGATGTAGGCCACGACAGGGTGTATAAAACCGACAGGCTGGGAATGCCCCTCAT
>JBNGDT010000149.1:1052-2075 GCA_049975305.1 Bacteroidales bacterium
ACGGTTACATATCCCGACTGCAAAAATCCAGATGAAGTGAAAGAAACATGTGACTACATTCGTTTTCTGAACCGCAGTACCGGCAAAGTGCGTACCGGCATTGGTGCCGGCAGAGAAGATGTCAATGTAAGTTGCAGAGGAGGTGCCAGGGTTGAAATTAAAGGGGTTGCACATACCAAATGGATACCAGAACTGACCCATGTTGAATCATTCAGGCAGTGGGCCTTGTTGCATATCAGGGAAGAACTGAAAAAGCGCATCAAAGATACACGTAAATGGAAAATACAATCAAAACAACTGGAGTATGATGACTATGACATCACACATCCCGCCATTAAAATAGCCAAAAAAGAAGGATATAAACTGTTCGCTGTCAGGCTTGGCGGGTTTAAGGGCATGTTGTCCCATTTTACACAACCCGGAAAAATGTTTGCTGATGAAATATCTGACAGGCTGAAAGTTATTGCCTGTATTGAAAAACCAAACATGGTGCATTCAGAAATGATGGAACCGGCTTTCAGTGACGCTGACATGGCAAAATTGGGGGAAAAAGTAGATTGGGATGAAGATAAAGATGCGTTAGTGATATTCTGGGGGCCTGACGATGACATTAAAACTGCGCTGGAAACTATTGAAGAACGTTGCCGGATGGCTTTTGACGGTGTGCCGAACGAAACCCGTAAATCCTTTGAAAACGGTACCACCATGTTTGAACGTGTGCTGCCCGGTGCCGACAGGATGTATCCGGATACTGATTCTGCACCCATCCCGCTCGAAAGTGAATACATTGAAAACCTGCGTCAGAACCTTCCGGTTGATGTTTCTGACCGCATTAAACAGTTCAGGAAATGGCACATCCCCGAAGATACATTCCATTATATTCTGAAAAGAAACCTGTCTGAACTGATTGATAACATTGTCAACAACCTTGGATATAAAGCTTCTTTCGTCGGGACATTCCTTGGTCATTACCTGAAATATATCGAGGGACATCATAAAAAAGCCGCAGAGTTTGATTTTGAT
>JBNGDT010000149.1:2085-6445 GCA_049975305.1 Bacteroidales bacterium
TTGATATATTGTACAAACTCTTTGAATTCTTAAAACAGCATAAGCTTGAAAAAGAGCTGGCCTACAAAATGCTGCCAGTACTTTACGAACATCCCCAAATGGATTTTGATTCAGTGTTATCTGTAATCAAATTCAAACGGCGGAGTGCCAAAGAGATTATGACCAATGTGCCGATGCTGGTCGAAAAATACAAGAAAGAAGGCCGTAAGCAAACCAAAGAAGCCGGCAAATGCTGGGTTGCTGGTCAAATAAAACACCTGGCGGTGGGAAACATGAAACTTAACATCATGGCAGAACAAATTAAAAAACAGTTTTAGATTATTAAAAGATTGAACAATGAGTGAAGATTATTTCCAGGGATACAGAGGTGAAGCACTCGGGCTTCTAAAAAAATACCAGGTAAGGGTATGGGGACATGCCAAAGTAAAGACAACAAGAGGGAAATTTGAAGGTACAGTCTTACCGCGCTCCGAGAACGATGATGACAAGCACATTGTGATGAAGATTATCACTGGCTACAATATTGGCTTGGATGTTAACACCATCACGGATATGAAAGAAACAGGCTATAAAAAAGCCAATTATGGTATTCCTGAAAGGGAATTTCCTTTCACCGAGAATTTACCTCACGTTAAATTGTTTGGCACAGGAGGAACCATTGCTTCCCGTCTGGATTACAGAACAGGAGCTGTGATACCTGCTTTTTCGCCTGGAGAGTTGTACGGAGCAGTGCCTGAGCTGGCCGATATTTGTAACTTGGATACCGAAAAGGTATTTGCTGTTTTTTCTGAAAACATGGGGCCAAAACAATACATTGCCCTGGCCAAAGCCATTGGCAAAGAAATTGAAAATGGTATTGATGGCATTGTCATCGGTCATGGTACTGATACATTACACCATACAGGCGCTGCACTTACCTATATGTGTCAGAATCTGCCTGTTCCGGTTGTGCTTGTTGGCTCTCAGCGAAGTTCTGACCGCCCCTCCTCCGATGCTGCCCTCAATTTGATGCACGCCATGAAAGCCGCCGGGGAATCCGATATTGCTGAAGTACTGGTTTGCATGTTTGGCCCTACATCTGATGAATACGGCCTGTTGCATAAAGGTACCCGTGTGCGTAAAATGCACTCATCATACAGGTCAACATTCCGGACCATTGGTGATACACCAGTAGCAATGATAAGCCGAAAGAAAATTACACCCATCAAAAAGAAATACAACAAACGCCGTGATGATAAAAAAGTAGTGATTAAGCCTTATTTCAATGATAAAGTCACCATGTTGTATTATTACCCGGGCATGAATCCGGATGTGTTGGACATGATGGTAGATGCGGGTTATAAAGGTATTATTATTGTGGGAACAGGCCTCGGTCATGTCAACAAAGAATTGTATCCGGCCATCGAACGTGCACATGAAAAAGGCGTTCACATGTTTATGACATTGCAAACGATTTGGGGGTATGTCCATATGTTTGTGTATGATACCGGCCGTGATATGATGGCCAAAGGGATTGTGCCGCTTGAAAACATGTTGCCGGAAGTAGCCTTCATCAAATTGGGATGGGTACTCGGACAAACCGAAAACCCCGATGAAGTGAAAAAAATGATGCTCACACCGGTAAACGATGATATTACCACAAGGGAACCATACAACGGTTACCTCGTGTACCAGGGTGGTGTGCCGGAGGTGGAAGAGTTTATACGGAAAGTACACAAATAAAAATTATTGCTCTGTTCTTAATATAGGTTGGTCTGAAAGAATTAACTATATTTGAGATTGAACACGGTAAGAATAATGTAAATTCCAAAACACAAATAGCAAATGACAAATAAATTGCAATTTTCAAATCCCAAATTTCAAACCTACATGAAATATTGATGTAAATGAATCTGTGAGTAAAAAATTCATGTTTCAATCATTGAAAAATTATAGTTGTGTTTTGTATTTGAAATTTTGTGCCAACGAGGGCAGATCTATGATTGCTTTAGCTATGCCGGGTGCGATGTATTGAGCTATGTCAAAATGCAGCCAAAATTATGTAATTTTTGTTGTTGTTTATTATTTGCTTTTTGAAAATTTTACCAAATAGTGCGAGAATAGTAAATATTAAATGAATGTTACTAAACTATAGCGTATGAAAATTTCAGGTTTTACCATGGTGAAAAATGCAACCAAATTGTATTATCCCATCAGGCAAAGCATTGAATCCATTCTTCCTATTGTGGATGAGTTTGTTGTGGCTCTTGGTGATTGCGATGAAGATGACAATACTGGGGATGAGATACGCTCTATAGTGTCCGACAAAGTGAAAATCATCCCTACCGTATGGGACATTGAAAAGTATCCTAAGGGTACTGAAAATGCACATCAAACCGATATTGCCAGGTCGCACTGCTCCGGCGACTGGTTGTTTTACCTCCAGGCCGATGAGGTGGTGCATGAAAAATACCTGTCCGTTATTCAAAAACGCTGTGAGGAACTGTTGTATGACAAAGATGTGGAAGGCCTGGTGTTTGATTACGTGCATTTCTGGGGTGATTATGACCATTATCAATCATCGCATGTATGGTATCCGCGCGAAATACGAATCATCCGAAACGACCCTGATATCCATTCGTGGGAATCGGCACAGTCATTCAGAAGAATCCCGGATTTCGACGGGAAAAATTACAGGCAGCAGGCGGGTACATACCGCCTGAAATGTGCGCTGGCTCATGCCAAAATTTATCATTACGGATGGGTAAGGCCTCCCCTGATGATGCAATCCAAAAAGAAATCCCTGGCTACAATACATCACGGGAAATCGCAGGTAGAGGAAAAATACAAAAAGCGGGCTAAGGTATTTGATTATGGTCCACTGGGGCGTACTGAGAAATTTAAAGGTAGCCATCCAAAAGTTATGATGGATTGGATAAAAAAGTTTGACTGGGCTGATGAACTCAATTATTCATCAAAAGAAACCAACCCACAACGGGAAAAGAATAAGCACGACAGGTTGAAATATCGAATCGTTAGTTTTATTGAAAAACATCTGCTTGGGGGCAGGAGATTGGGGCAGTTTAAAAATTATAACCTGCTAAAATCAAAATAATATCGATCGGTTGAGAAATAATGTGATAGAACCAAGAAATCTTATTAATTTTACCACAAAATCAGGTAAATTAACCGATTGATTGCCATTATCAAACTGTTTTTTCCCTTGTCTGCACCGGCACAAGACATCGCTGTGAAATCTTTCCGTTGCCTGCCTCAAGATATGTATGCGAGGATAGCTCATCCTGTCACAGACCAGGATGGTGGCTTATAAACAAACTCCCAACTATACACAAGGGCTTTAGCCCTTTCCTTATTCCCCCGCCCCGGATTATATCCGGTCCCGAACTTTTGTCTTCAATATTTTGGACACCGAAACTTCAAATATTCTGGAAACCTTCACCGAATAAGGAATTATTATTTATCCCAATCCATCAAGCGATTACTTCAACATAAATCTTAACGGCATAAATGCAGATAAAATGGAAATATGTGATATTACCGGTAAAGTAATATCATGACAATCACTTTCAACAGAAAACAACCAAGCACATATCGGAAACTTAAAACCCGGAATGTATTTATTGAAAATTTACAATAAAAACCAAATGTTACAAACTTGAGATTAGTGAAAAACTAAGTATTATGAAAAAGCTAATTTTATTAAAAGCGTTACTTATTACAGTATCATTTTCTTATGCCCAGTTTGGTGGTGGTATTGGTACTGCCATTGACACTTACCGAATTTACTCAAAGGCACATTTGGAAGAATTAAACGACAGTTTATTATCTGGTAATGATCTAACTGACATTCATTTTAATTTGATGAATGACATTCTTGATTCTCTAAAAATACATATTGGTAAGCTTGATTATCCTTTTAATGAACATTTTCATTGCAAAGGACATAAAACTGCTTTAGCAACTATAAAAAAACAAAGATATTGTATTAAGTTAATTATTTTTTCGTTATAATTGCATTTAGTGTTAAACTTTAAACCACAAACCTATTGAAAACTTTAAAAATCCGTATTCAGAATTAGGGGTTGCCCATACTGAAGGGCTAGATTATGTTATTAAAAACATTCCCGCTAATCCAAAAATTGAAGACCTAAATCAAATTGTTTGTAAGTTCGTGCAAAAAAAATGAATTATTCAGAATCAACTATTTCCAATATGGAATTGTATTCTGGTATTCCGCACACTTATAACGCATTTATTAACTCTGATTTTGGCAGTTTCAATTTACGACAATATGACATGATTGATATTATTTATAATGAATACTCAATCTTTCACCTAAATTATTTATCTTTGCCGTTCA
>JBNGDT010000150.1:0-6417 GCA_049975305.1 Bacteroidales bacterium
CCTGATAACAATGGGATGTTCGAAAAACCTGGTGGATTCTGAAAAACTTGCCTGGCAATTGAAGAAGCAGGGATGGGACGTTGAGCACGAAGCTGAAAAATGGTCTCATGATGTTGTGTTTATCAATACATGTGGGTTCATAAATGATGCCAAAGAAGAAAGTGTGGAGATGATTCTTGATGTGGTTGATGCCAAAAAATCAGGGAAGGTAGGTAAAATTGTTGTGTATGGATGCCTTGTGGAAAGATACAGAGATGAGTTGAAATATGAAATTCCGGAAGTGGACGTGTGGATGGGAAATTATTCTCCAACAAACATGATGCATTTGCTTGAAGAAACATTCCATACGGAAAACAAGCGTATCAACGCAGGTCCTGGTCATTATGCTTATCTGAAACTTGCTGAAGGATGCAGTCGAAAATGTGCATATTGTGCGATTCCCCTGATAAAAGGCAGGTATGTATCACGGCAACCCGATGCTATTTTAGCTGAAGCAGAATACCTTGCATCCGTTGGTGTGAAAGAATTGCTGCTGATAGCCCAGGATTTGAGTTATTACGGCAAGGATATAGGGAAGCGCTATTATCTTCCACGTCTGGTTGAACAACTGTCACACATTGATGGCATCAGGTGGGTGCGTCTGCATTATTTGTATCCCAATGATTTTCCCGGTGAGATTCTGACCATTATGAAAAACAATTCCGGGGTTTGTAATTACCTTGATATCCCTTTGCAACATGTCAATGATGTCATATTGAAAAAAATGCGCCGGGGAACCAGCAAAAAAGAAATTGAAGCCATCCTGCAAAAAGCACGGGAAACCGTTCCGGACATTGCATTAAGAACATCTATGATGGTTGGCTATCCGGGAGAAACGGATGCGGAATTCAATGAACTGCTGGATTTTATTCAAACCTGGCAATTTGACCGGCTCGGTGTGTTTACCTATTCACATGAAGAAAATACATACAGCGGAAAAATGTATGATGATAATATCCCTGAAATCATCAAGCAGGAACGAGCGGAACAGCTTATGGCTATGCAGGAAAATATTTCCATGCAAAGAAATCAGAAGTGGGTCGGTAAAGCCATGGATGTACTTATTGACAGGCGTGAAGGAGACCTGTTGGTGGGCCGCAGTCAGTATGATTCTGTGGAGGTTGACAATGAAATATACATTGAATCGGACCACACGCTGGTGCCTGGTACTTTTTGCAGGGTAAAAATCCTTGATGCATCTGCTTATGAATTGAAGGGGGAATGTAAAATGAAACTCTCATAAGTTTAATAGCTTCAATCAAAACCGAACCAAAAAAATATAAAAACTTTAAAATATCCGCAGGTTTTGTGTTTTCCCCCACAAATTGGCTTAAAAAAACTCCCTCTATACGCAAGGGCTAAAGCCCTAAGGTTTCATCATAATTACCCAATTAGCTCTGCCCTGAAGGACAGAACAACGAAAGTTCACCCTGTTAGATCCAACGAAGTGGGTATAAAGCAATTTAACAGGGTAAACTGACCGAAGAGGTGTCGAAACTTACATAGACAGTGTCAGAAACCGAAGGAACTTAATCTGCTTCGGGACGAGTGCAGTGGTTACCTAATAAATAAACTGCCTGCATTGGCACCCGGCATAAAGGTAGTAGGAATTGTATATGGGCTTGTATATGGAACAGTGGAAACTAACTATTGATGTTAATTGAAACGACACAAGTAGCAGCTAATTTTTGTGCGTTCTGTATATTTCTCTTTATCACGCCCTGTTAATCATAACTACCTCCATCTCTCCGTCTCCAAAGCACTCTATCTCTCCATGCAATCGTGTTCCGTGTTTCGTGTTCTGTTCTTTCGTGCAATCATGTCATCGCACCCAGTGCGCCTGAATAGTTATCCTGATTACAACCGGTTTAAAAAATTCAACGCCAGCCATGCCATTGAAGCGCTTCCATATACAAGGGCTTCTTCATCAACATCAAAATCAGGCCTGTGAACATTGTTTTCCCCGGCATCGTTACCGGCAATACCAAGCCTGTAAAATACAGCAGGCATGATGCGTGCATAATGTGCAAAATCTTCCCCTGTCATGCGTTTTTCAAGCTTTATGATGTTCTGATTCCCGACCAATTCACCTGCATAATGCATGGCCTCTTTGGTAAATAAAGTATGGTTGTTGAGGGCAGGATACCCCTTAACGATGTTTATTTCGGCAACGGCTCCATACCGTTCAGCGATCTGTTCAACGATTTTGTGTATGAGGTTTTTGGCATGGCTTCTGAATTTTTCATCCATGGTACGGAATGTGCCGGTCAGTTTGGCCTCTGTTGGCATAAGGTTTGTTGCTCCCTGAGCTTCAGTTTCCCCAAAACCTATGATAACCGGAATGTCTCCTGCTTCTTTGGTGATTTTTTGTTTCAGGCTTAATACAATTTCTGCTGCAGCGCTCACCACATCTTGCGTCATGTAAGGAACAGCTATATGTCCTCCCTTGCCTTTGATCGTGATGTAAATCTCATCCGTTGAAGCCATGTAGTATCCTGGTTTAAAACCCAGTGTTCCGGTAGCTTGCCCTGGCATAACA
This sequence comes from Bacteroidales bacterium, assembly GCA_049975305.1. Lineage (GTDB taxonomy): Bacteria > Bacteroidota > Bacteroidia > Bacteroidales > ML635J-15 > JAQIBY01. Next base: position 2,579 of record JBNGDT010000150.1, read on the forward strand.
TGCTGTCCAAGGATCAGCTTCGGCTTGTATTTGTTAAATATGCCGCTTTCTATGACTTTTATGGCACCGCCGGGCAAAATCTCTTCCCCCGGCTGAAAAACACCAAGCACATTACCCGAAAATTCAGATCGTAAGTCATTGAGGATGTGTAAAGCCCCAAGCAGACATGTCATGTGTACATCATGTCCGCAGGCGTGCATAACATTACGGTTAACAGAGGCATAACTGTATGCGGTATTTTCCTGAACAGGCAATGCATCCATATCTGCCCGCAAAGCTACATATGGTCCGGAATTGGCACCATGGCATGTGGTGGCAAGGCCTGTTTCCGTGATATCTGAAACAGATAAGCCCAGCCTTTGTAGTACCTGCCGGATGTATTTTTTAGTTTCAACTTCCTGAAAACTGAGTTCCGGGTGTTTATGCAAATGCCGGCGGTGTGTGATCAGCCAGCTTTTTAATTCGGTTGCCTTGTCCAGTATGTGTTGTGGGGTATGCATCAAAAATCAAGGTTTAGTGATAGGTATATCATGGGGGGGAGCAGTGTGTTATTTTCAATGCCGCGGGCATAATCTAGGCGGACAAAATAACCCAGAAGACGTGTCCTGAGCCCTATGCCATACCCGGCAACAAGGGGAGAGGAATTTTTATCAATGATGACAGTAACAGGGCCGTTTTCATATATTTCACTTTCATAAGCATTGTGGCTTTCAAGCGGATTTGGTCCCGACCATGCAGTTCCTACATCGAAAAAACCAATGACCTGGAAGTTGTTCAAAAAGTCTGAGTTAATTGGCCTGTTGATGAAATAACTTATAATGGGCCAGCGAAGCTCCGTGTTTATAAGTGCGAAATTATTTCCGTTCCGGATGTTTTGGGTAAACCCTCGCATGTTGGTTGCTACCGCCTGGTACACATAATTGGCTTCCGGATCGATGCGTGTATCATGGTCGAATATGGGTGTTTCATTGCTTATGTTGATCCAGTTATCTACCCCTCCAAGGTAATAAACCAAAAGTGCTGATCCGAATGAACCTGAAGCAGCAAAACGACTGGCAAGGATTAAATTCCGGTGAATGGGCAGGTAATGTCTGAAATCACATCCCACCACAAAAAGGTCGGTTTCTTTTTGATCTATTTGTTTATAATACTCGCCAAAGATTTTAAACCTGCCTCCTTCATTTATGTTTATCATCAAATTACGGGTATTGTCAAATATGTATTCGAGTTTTAGTCCGCCCCAGTAATCAAATTCATTTTCACGAAGTAAATTCTGAAAATCGGTGGTAAGGTAAGCTTGTTTGTCCTGCCTGAAAGTTAGTGTGCTTTGTACTGCAGATACCTGGTTGAAAGGATACCGCAACACAAACATCCCCTGGTTCAGATAACTTTTGTAATTGTAAATGTTATTACTGCTCATGTTGCGCATAGTCTGGCGATGAAAAATGTACTGTTTGTTCAATCGTGAGCTCAGGTCTTCAAAACCGAACAGGTATTCATTGCTGTCAAAATTGCCTGCAAACCTGAAACCCCCAGTGATGCGATAATCTTCAAACAAATCCATAGCTTCAACGTTAAACAAAATGTTAAATCCTGGATTGAAATAGAAAGCACTCCCTGTAAATTTTTGATAACTGGCGTTAAGAAAACCAAAATCAATTTGATTGATGATCCTGGATGTGTAAAAATTGGTAAGGTATTTATTCGTTAGTTTCTTTTTTAAGTTACCGTCTTCGTCAAAATCCCCTTCTTTTTCCTTTGTTTCCAGTACATCAGGTTCAAGCTCGTAAGCATTGATGTTGATAAGGCTGTCTTTTGGTTGTTCAGGTTCCGCTGTTTTCTTTTCTTCTTTTTGTTGAGCTATTGTTTTGAAATCTGCTACATAGGCCTCCCGAAAATATGTGTTGTCTGGGTCAGCTTGTTTTTCAGGATTAATTTCTTCTGTAAATATATTGTATGATTTCTTTTGATAGTAAATTTCTGATAACATGTTGCTTTCCTCAGATAACTCATGTTCTAGGATATTCATTTTATAATTTGTCATGGGGTGGGAGCGCATAAAATAGCGGTAATGGGTAACGGTATCAATGTAACTTATAACGGAATCATATTTAGCAGCATAGCGATTATATACACCTGTTTTATTGCTTAAATAAATGTAATAATTATCCTCTGTCAAGTACGCTTCTTTTTCATCAATCAATGGTGTCTTTGTGAGTTGCGTAAGTTGATTGTCTGTTTTTTCAGTATCGTAAAGAAAAATATCACGGTTTTGCTGAATGGGAATTTGATGTGTTTTGGTGTCTCCAAGTGAGTCCACGCTCCGGTTGGATAGAAACAGGATTTGTTTGGAATCATTGATAAATACAGGATGAAAATCATCTGCCTGATCGTAGGTTAGGTTTTGATAAGTGTTGGCTGTTAGGTTATAAATAAATATATCACTGCGGCCATTTTTAAAACCATTGAAAACGATTTTCATCCCATTGTCTGAAAAATCAAATTCATTCACTTTGTCAAACCCCCTGAGTTCGGTTTCCTTAATCTCTTTAGTGTTGAGGTTATAGGCAAGGTAATATATTTTACCTTTTTTTTCAACGATAAATCCAAGTAACTTCCCGGTGGGATGCCATTTTATTCGCGGATATGTATAGTCTGTGATTTGATCAAGTTTATGTCCCTGCCGGTATATTTTGATTTTTTTATCGCCATGAATATCTTTTATGAAGATTTTCATCTTTCCCATGATGTTGCTGGCATAAGCCAACTTGTTTCCGTCGGGACTGATGGCAGCTTCCTGGTATTTGCGGTCTTTCCCTGAGCGTTTTAACTGTTGATTTCCCTCCGGGTTGTTGGATGATGCTACCTGTTTCTTGAAAAGATCATAAAAATACATATTCCAACTATAGGAGAGGGATTTAAGGTTTATTCCCAGCACATAAAGAAATCCACTTTCTATGTTTTTGGATACACGCGTCAGATACAGAATAGTAGGAATAACCTCTTCACCATATGTACTGGCTATGTAATACCATATTGAATGACCCGCGTATATGGCTTCTTCACCCGAAAGGTGATTGATTTTTTCATAGCGTCCATTCATAATCCCGTCTTTAATGTAATTTTCCGTTTGTTCATCCCATGGGTTGGATAAATAGGATATGAGTCCTTTGTAATACCAGTCTGGTAAAATCATGAGCGTATTGGTGGCTGCTTTGTTTTTCCAATCAGAACCAAAAAGTATCTGATTGATCATGACTTCGGTAATTGAAGAACGGAGTTGCTCCTGTAATTTTTGTTGATCGCCTTCAACATATAAAAACACGATGTTGTCAACAATGGTGGTAACACCTCCTATGTTGTATTCATTGCTCAGCGTTTGCAATCCAATATTACTCTGCCTGAAATCAGAAAGGTTATGATACACAACAAATATCAGCCGCTTGTTTAGCTTGTAATCTAACCGGGAGCTCATGTTTTCTATTTCCTGGTATGCTATTTCGGCTACTGTTTCAGCTAGTTCTTTGCCCCCGGTATAGAAATACGTGTCAAATTTTTCGTGGCGCATGAAAAACCAGTCAAATTCTTCATACTGCACTCTGTTTTTCCCAAAACTCATTTGATGACCATTGTAAAACTGTGCCATTGAACCAAAGTAAACACAGGTTAGGAGTGCGATAAGCAAATATGTCAATACGTTTTTCACAGGCCGGTCTGACATTTATACGTTTATTTTCATTAATCAAAATTAATATTTTGACAGGAAATATCCTTAATAATTTTTTATCATTACTGTCCGGTAAAAATAAAAAAAGATATTTAAAGATTCGTAACTATCT
>JBNGDT010000151.1:0-6349 GCA_049975305.1 Bacteroidales bacterium
ATTTTATTTGTTTGAACGGCAAAGATAAATAATTTAGGTGAAAGATTGAGTATTTATTTTAAATTATTATTCATAATGTTTATTATGTTTATTATGTTATTGGTTTCTTTTTCTTGTAATAGGAATGAATTCAGCAAAAAAGAATTTATTTTATCAAATGAATATGTTGAACTTAACGATATGGAAAAAAGTATTGCCAATAACATTAATACCTCAATTGGTGCATTAAAAGGCATGGAAATAAACGGAGAAAGTGATAAATATGTTGCAGAATTTATAATAGAAGAAAATGAAAGTCTTATTTGGGAAGGCATGGTTTTTTTCTATGAAAAAGATGAAGAAGAAAGTGATATTCAAAATATTAAAGCACCACAAGAATGCCAGGTTACAAATAAGTGCTCGGGATTGAAATGTGTTAAAAAAATATATGAATTTGTTAAAGAACATGGATGTACTGATATTCTGGTTACTCATAGTGATGGAACATATAATGTTTCGTGTGAAGAATGTTAATAAATGTATGAGTTAAGTTTAAAGTAACTATTTAGACAAATACATTTTTTGCCGCCTATTACCGCAGAGACGCTGAGACGCTAAGAAATGGAAAAAACGATAGAACGATAGGGAAATGGAGTGTTGGTGTGATAGAGAGACAGTTTGAAGGTTCCGTGTTCCGTGCTATCGTGTTTTTATGCCATCTTTCTTTCATGCAATCATGCCATCGTGGTTTCGTTCCTTCGTGCTTTCGTGCAATCGTGCTATCCTGATAGTCCGTTAAATTTTTAAACTTTGCGTCTCTCCGTCTTTGCGGTGAGGAGCTACTTTTGTTGATACTGATTAGTTACAGTTTAAAAAGTCAAAAAAATGAAAAATCACTGATAAAAGAATTTCCCCAAAATGCACATTATTTCCTTGTATTTTTGTAATTTCATGCCCTGAAAAATCTGCTGGTTAATTTTGTGTATCGATACCGTTAACCCTTGTGAAACACACCCTGGTAAAATAACATTTTATGCTGAATATCAATACAATAAGAAAAAACTCAGAGGAAATAATTCAACGCTTGAAAATCAGGAATTTTGATGGCGAAAACATTATCAACGAATTGTTGAACATTGACAAACAACGTAAACAGGCACAAGCTGAAAATGATCGCTTGCTCGCCGAACAAAAGCAAATTTCCAAAACCATAGGCGAGCTTTTTAAAAGTGGTAACAAAGAAGAAGGCAACAAAGCCCGTGAAAAAACCGCTGAGCTGAAAAATAAAATACAGGAAAATACACGGAAAGTAAAAGACCTTGACCACAAACAAACAGCCTTGTTAAGTGAGATTCCCAACATCCCCCATAAAACGGTTCCTCCGGGCAAATCTGATCAAGACAATGAAGAAATATTCCGACACGGAGATATAATACCACCCAAAGTTAAAAAACCGCATTGGGATATCATACGCGAATTGAATATCATTGATTTTGACCTCGGTACCAAAATCACTGGAGCTGGTTTTCCTGTTTACAAAGGTAAAGCGGCAAAATTACTACGTGCCCTGATTAGTTTTTTCCTGGATGAAGGTGAAAAAGCAGGATACCTCGAAGTTTTACCACCATTACTCGTAAATGAAGACAGTGGATTTGGAACAGGGCAATTACCTGATAAAGACGGCCAGATGTATCAGCTAAAAGAAGATAATTACTTCCTGATACCTACCGCCGAAGTGCCGGTAACCAACATCTTCAGAAATGAAATCCTGAAAGCGGAACAACTGCCTGAAAAACGCATGGCATACACTCCGTGTTTCCGTCGTGAAGCCGGTTCATGGGGCTCACATGTCCGCGGATTGAACAGGTTACATCAATTCGATAAAGTTGAAATTGTCAGAATTGAACAACCCGATTTTTCTTATGAGGCACTTGAAGACATGAAAAAGCATGTGAGCAATTTGCTGCAAAAATTAAACCTGCCTTACAGAATTATGCGCCTGTGTGGTGGAGAACTTGGCTTTACTTCAGCCCTGACCTTTGATTTTGAAGTCTTTTCTGCCGGACAGGATAAGTGGCTCGAAGTTAGCTCCGTATCAAATTTTGAAGATTACCAGGCCAACCGCTTAAAACTACGTTACAGGGATCCTGAAACCAACAAACCACGCACAGCTCATACCCTCAACGGAAGCGCCCTTGCCCTTCCCAGAATTATGGCCGCCATCATCGAAAACAATTTTACCGGGGATGCAATCATTATCCCTCATGTATTACATCATTATACGGGTTTTAAAACCATTGATAAATTATAAACGAACTGATTATGAAACCAAGATTATCATTTACAATTATTATCCTTTGTGTGAGTGTACTTTTCACATCATGCCACAGTAAAAAAGAAAAAGAAGCCATGAATAAAATTGATGCCCTGCTTCAACAAAACAAGGAATTAAAACAAACGCTCAACGGAAGTTTCCTTGATTCAGTAAATGCTTACCACGATTCGCTGGTTCAAATGCATGAATTCTTTAAGGCCGCGAAAATTGAAACATTCCCTGAATCACCTGAGCTACGGCAAGCATTCCATCAAACAACCAATGCCGAAAAAATACTGGGACACTATAAAAGCAGACACATGGAAAAGTTCAACGAAAATATTACGACATCCACCCGGCAACTGGAAAACCTGAAACATGATATTGATAACAATTTGCTTGAAGACAGCCTGATTGACAACTACCTTCAAAAAGAAGATTCGGTTGCCAGGTTCCTGCAGGAGCGCGCTCATGAACTCATTGATTTTACAAGACAACAGCTTCCGGTATATAGTGAGAACAAAGATCAAATCGATAAACTCAAAACATTAATAAAAGAAAAAAACATCCCTGAAGAATGAAATCATTTCCTGCCAAGACAATATACATTGCATTGTGTCTATGTTGGGCATGCCTGACAGGAAATAGCCTTGTGGCTCAGAACAATAGCCAACTGGCTTTCGAATACTACAGAAACAACGAATTTGATAAAGCAGCAACTTTATTTCATGAACTATATCAGCAACGAAAAAATCAACATTACCGGAATTACTATATCCAAAGCCTGTTAAAAGCTGATGACCTCGAAACGGCAGAAGCGTTTGTACAAAAAGAATTAAAAAACAATCGCCACGATACCGATTTACTTATTGAACAGGCTTACATCTGGGAAATGAAAGGCTACAAAGATAAAGCACAAAAAGCGTATGAACGTATTATTTCCAATAACGCCTATACCACGCAATCCGTTGTAAACCTGGCTAACAATTTCATAAGGAAGCGTAAATTTGACCTTGCTGAACAAACCTACCTTACCGGACAAGATAACATACGGGGTGAAAATTTTTATTACCACCTTGCAAATTTATACTCTATACAGCGAAAATATGAAGAAATGGCAGAAGCATACATGGATTTGCTGGTATCCAACCCCAGTTACAAGGATAGAGTCCAAACCCGGCTTCAAAACCTTTCAGCCCACGATATTGACAAAAGTTTGAATCCAATTATTGAAAAGGCACTGATTAAACGCATCCAAAAGCATCCTGACAAACCGGTTTTCAGCGAAATGCTATCTTGGCAATACATTCAAACCGGAAAATACGAAGATGCTATCAATCAGGCCATTGCCCTCGACCAGCGTTATAATGAAAAAGGAAGACGCCTGTATGAACTGGGGAAAATTGCCTCTGATAACAACAAGCCTGAAATCGCTCTTGAATGTTTTGATTATATTTACAAAAAAGGTCGTACTTCACCTTATTATTTCCCCGCCAGGCTTATTGAAATGTCAGAAAAGTACAAATCCATTATACAAAAAACAACCGTTGACACAACCCAACTGAAAGACCTTGAAAAACTGGTCATCTCCACCCGGAATGAAGCACCTAGGAAACTGCAATACCCATTGCTCGAACTGCTGGTAAATATTCAGGCTTTTTACCTGGACAAACCGGAAACAGCACTGCAGGAAATTGATTCTTTATTGAATTACGGATACCTTGATAATGAGGAAAAATACATTCTGGAATTGCTGCGTGGAGACATATACCTGATAAACGATAACCCATGGGAAGCCAGCCTTATTTATGCCAAAGTAGAACAACACAACAAAGAAAATCCAATCGGTGCTGAAGCCAAATTTAAAAAAGCGAAAATGGCATATTATACCGGCCAGTTTGAATGGGCTGTAGCTCAGCTTGATGTATTAAAAGCTTCCACAAGTAAACTCATTGCCAACAACGCCATGGAATTGAGCTTGTTTATCAAAGATAATACAGCAAACGATTCGCTGCAACCTGCTATGTCAGCATTTGCACGAGCCGACCTTTTGGAATTCAAACACAATTACAATGAAGCACTTATTGTACTTGACAGCATCATAGATAAATTTCCTTCAAACGACCTGGTTGATGACGTTCTGTTCAGAAAAGCACGTATCAAAGAAAAACAAGGACTGTATGATGAAGCAGTTAGCCTGTTTAGTGAAGTTGTCAATGGGTATGGCTATGGCATGCTTGCCGATAATGCGCTCATTGCCAAAGCAAGAATTCAACACCATAAACTAAACGATAAAGAAGCAGCCTTGCAATCTTACAGTCAGTTGCTGATGAATTACAAGGGAAGTATTTTTACTTCAGAAGCCAGGGAATCAGTGCGTGAATTAAGGGGAGAAAAAACTAACTTCTTTAATCCGGAACAACACCCGGAACAGCCGGCAGAATCCATTGAGTATGAATAATCGGGCTAAAGCCATCATTTTTGCCCTGTTGTCGGTGTTGTGCTGGTCAACAGTAGCGCCGGCTTTTAAACTGGCTTTGAATGAAATTTCTGTACTCCAGGTTCTTACAATTGCATCGGGCGTAGCATCTGTTATTTTACTGATAATCCTGGCTTTCAGAAATCAACTGAAAGAAATCAAAAAACTCTCGCGACAAGATATACTGTGGTCTTTGTGTTTTGCCCTCATCAACCCAATAATATATTACCTTATACTCTTTACTGCATATGACAGGCTTCCGGCACAAATTGCACAACCCCTGAATTATACATGGCCGGTGATGCTTAGCCTGCTTGCCATTCCTTTCCTCAAACAAAAACTGCCATGGCGTGCCCTGTTGGCTTTACTGGTGAGCTTTGGAGGCGTGGTGATTATTTCTCTTCAGAAAGACTCCACTACAGAATTGGATACCGATGCCCTTGGTGTTTTCCTGGCCCTGGTTAGTTCCATTGCATGGGCAGCATATTGGTTGTTGCAATGTAAAAGCCGGCTGGATAAATCACTGCAGCTTTTTTTAAATTTTTCCATTAGCTTTATTATCCTCTGTAGCATTTGTGCCGTTACCGGACAGGATATACCCATGTCAGCTGAAGCATGGATACAATCAATCTGGATTGGTATTTTTGAAATGGGAATTACCTTTTTCTTCTGGATGACTGCCATGCAATATGCAGAAAAAACACACATCATAAGCAATCTGGCTTTCCTGTCACCATTTATTTCTTTATTTTTTATTAATTTAGTGCTCAAAGAACATATCACAGTATATACCGTTGCCGGACTCACCCTGATTGTCACCGGAATCCTGCTGCAACGACACTTTAGCAAAATAAAATTATGACCCAAAACAAGAATGAAAATATTATCCTTGGCATTGATCCCGGCACAACCATTATGGGATACGCTGTCATTGATTGCATAAATAAAAAAGTCAAATTAATCAGCCTTGGTGTTATTGACCTCAAAGGATACAGCGACCATTACCTTAAAATTAAGCATATTTTTGAACGCACTCAAAGCCTCATTGACCAGTACCATCCTGACCAGCTTGCCATTGAATCTCCGTTTTACGGCAAAAATGTACAATCCATGCTAAAACTGGGACGAGCTCAGGGAGCAGCTATTTCGGCAGCTCTTTCCCGTTCTATGCCCATTTTCGAATACGCTCCCAAAAAAATTAAACTGTCTATCACCGGCAACGGTATGGCTAAAAAACAACAAGTGGCCGATATACTGCAGCGTTTACTCGGTTACGAAAATCAACCCAAAAATCTTGATGCCACAGATGCACTCGGCGCCGCTATGTGCCACCATTATCAACTGCAAAATCCACTTAGCACTGGAAATACTACCTCATGGAAAAATTTCATCAAAAAAAATCCGGGAAAAGTTAAAGGTTGATTTAAAAAGTGTCAGGTTTCACTATGTTTTTGAGTAAAACAAACTTGCTTTGTTTTAGTATCAGAGCTCCTGACCATGCTTGAGAATCAAGATGTTCCATAATTTTCATCGTAAGATAAATTGACGTAATAGGAAAATCACAATTAGAAACAGCC
>JBNGDT010000152.1:0-6290 GCA_049975305.1 Bacteroidales bacterium
TGTCTGCTCCCGAAGCTGCCGGTGTTATTCATTCAGACCTTCAAAAAGGGTTTATCCGTGCTGAAGTAATGAAATACGAGGATTTTGTGAATTATAAAAGCGAACAGGCTGTCAAAGAAGCTGGAAAATTTTATGTGGAAGGCAAAAATTACGTGGTACAGGACGGTGACATCCTGCATATTCGTTTTAATAACTGACAGGTTTCCCTAGATTCAGATACTCATATTGTTTTATCATTCCAGTGGATTTTACATGAACTTTTCCTCTGGGAAATCGTAAATTACAGAAAAATAACTGATATGAAAGTAACGTCTAATTGGCAGGAAGGATTCAAATCGGTGATTGACAATGGTCATGATCATAAGATTACAGTGGATCAGCCATACTGCAGCATGGAAAAAATGAGGGCCCTACTCCCTTGGAACTGGTAGTGATGGGATATGCAGGTTGTGTGACCACAATTTTTAAAATGATGGCAGAAAAATTAAAAGTGGATGTATCCGCTATGCGCAGTATCGTCAATACGGAACATGGTGACAAAAACATTGAGAAAGCAGAAGTCACATTGGAAATTTCATCTCAATATTCTCCGAAACTAATAAAAAAGGCATACCATCTGACTCAGGAACATTGTCCTGTGGGTGTCCTGTTTGAAAATTCAGGTGTGGATGTGGAGTATAAAATCAACATACGGGGTTCTGAAAAATAAATTATTTCCCGGGGCAGTTCTTCTTCACTTCCGGTAAAATGTTGTTTTTGCCGTATGCTTTGTCGAACGCTTTGCTGAATTCCTGTGCTAACTCCCGGGCTGTTTTCTTATAATCGTCTTTATCTTTCCATGTGTTAACGGGGATAAGCATGTCTGATGGGACTCCGGGAACGGATGTCGGTACATTGAGATGAAATAAATCATCGGTTTCATATTCCACATTTTCAAGCTGGTTGTTTAGTGCCGCATCCACCATTTTTCGTGTCAGTTTTAAGTCAATGCGTTTGCCTGTGCCATATTTTCCCCCTGTCCAGCCAGTGTTGATTAGATATACACTGGTGTTGAATTTTTCCATTTTTCTGCCCAGCATCTCCGAATATACCGATGGCAATGCCGGCATAAATGGTTGACCAAAAAAGCGGCTGAATGTGGCAACAGGTGTTGTGATTCCTGTTTCTGTACCGGCAAGTTTTGAGGTATATCCCATCAAAAACCACAACATAGCCTGGTGTTTATCCAGTTTTGAAACCGGAGGCAATACTCCATAAGCATCTGCAGTCAGAAATAATATAGTAGATGGATGACCGGATGTACTTGATTTTCTTATGTTGGGCAGATATGTCAACGGATACGAGGCGCGTGAATTTGGTGTTAGTCTGTCATCATGATAATCAAAGCTTCCGTCAGGATAAATCATGGCATTTTCTACAATAGCGCCATGATTTAAATAGTCGTCTTCATGCATGACAGCATTGTAAATATCAGGCTCTTTTGCAGGATCAATATCAATCATTTTAGCGTAACAGCCATTCTCAAAATTGGCTACCCCGTCTTCAGACCACCCGTGTTCGTCATCTCCAAGCAATTCCCTGTTTGGATCAGCAGACAAGGTGGTTTTACCTGTGCCAGATAAGCCAAGAATCAACGCTGTTTTTCCGTCTTTGCCGACATTGGCACTACAGTGCAAAGGCAATACTTTTTCAAACGGCAGGTAATAATTCATGACGGTAAACATCAGTTTTTTTACGCTGCCAAGGTATGCCGACCCAATGATGATTCCCATACGACGGTCAAAGTCCATGGCCACTATCATGTTGGATGTTTTGCCGGCTTCAGTTTGGCGGAGTTTACCTTCGTATTTCTTCCTGTCCAGTTTGTGATATGGCAGGCTGATCAAGGTAAACCCTTTATTGTAAAAACATGATTTCTCAATATTTTCCGGCACAGGTCTGAACATATTATATGAAAACAGGCTTGTCAGTGCATTGTCGGTGATGGTTTTCACGGGAAGTGCAAATGCTTCAGATGCTCCGACGACACGGTCTGATATGTATATTTTTTTGCTTTTCTTTATGATATGTTCAGCATCCTCATACACCATATCAAAAAGCTCTTCAGTCATTAACAGGTTGTTGGGTGAATTCCAGTCAATGTGAATTTCAGAAGATGGTCTTTTTACAATAAGCGTGTCTTTGGGGCTTCTGCCTGTGGATTCCGGTGGTGTCCATGTCGCCAGACAACCATTTTTGGCTATCAGGCATTCTTTGTTGTTTACGCTTGCTTTGATAATATCCTGTCGTGAAATATTGTTAAAAATTCCCGGATGTGTGTCCAGGGTTACTGATAGTTTATCATGTAGTTTTTTCATAATCGGTTCAATTAATGTTTATAATGTTATTACTTTATCAAACAACAAAAATAAACATTAATTACATGTAAAAACAGTTTTATAGCAGGTTTTATCGATTTGTTTTATGATAACTTTCAAGTCTGGTTGCTTTTACTGTTCTTTCTTTATGGTGAAAAGCAGATCTTCTTTTATGATGTCGTCTCCCTCATTGAAATCAAAATAAAACCGGCAGATATTGAGTTTTTGCCTGTTGATGGTGAATAAATATTTTCTATTTTTGCATGAATTATGAGTAGGTTAATGGGCATTGATTATGGTTTTAAGCGTACAGGTATTGCTGTTACCGACCCCTTGAAAATAATAGCATCAGGCCTTGATACAGTACCTACTGAATCGCTGTTTGATTATCTCGAGAATTACATCAACAAAGAGGATGTGGAATGCATTGTTTTTGGCATGCCCACACGTGATGATGGAAGTCCTTCTGAACCTGTGCCGCAAATCATTGGTGCCATGAGAAAATGCCGTAAACTTTTTTCAGGGATTAGGGTTGAATCTGTTGATGAAAGCTATACATCAAAAATGGCTTTCCAAACCATGATTGACGGTGGTGTTAAAATGAAAAAACGGCGTGATAAAGCATTGGTTGATAAAATCAGTGCAACCATTATTTTACAATCTTATATGGAAGCTACCAAAAATAGATAATCATGATATATCCAATTTATTTATATGGTCATCCGGTGCTACGCAAGAGAGCAAATGAAATAGATACAGGGAGCATGGACATTAGATCACTTGTAAATGATATGTTTGAAACCATGTATAATGCACAGGGCATTGGGTTGGCAGGGCCACAGATTGGAAAGCCTTTGCGCTTGTATGTGATTGATGCTACCCCAATGGCTAAAGCACGTCCCGAGCTTGATGGTTTTAAAAGAACGTTTATCAATCCCGAAATAATTGAACACAGCGAAGATACAACAGGATTTGAAGAGGGGTGCCTCAGTATTCCCGGAATTTTTGAACAGGTAAAACGGTATAATGCCCTTTCCATGCGTTACTTAGATGAAAATCTGGTAGAAAAAACAGAGAGTTTTGTGGGCTTTCAGGCGGTGGTTGTGCAGCATGAATATGATCACCTTAACGGTGTTTTGTTTACAGACAAAATAGCACCATTGAAAAAACGGCTGTTAAAATCCAGACTGGTAGCTATTACTAAGGGAAAAGTAAAAACGGATTATAAAACAGTAATACGATGACCATCAGACAATATTTTATTTTCTTCTTTTTTGTGGTGTTTTTGTTATCTGCCTGCAATCAAAAAGACAGGGATTCTGGTACAAAACCGGAAACAACTGAACAGGATGCAGAGACAGTGCAAAGTAAAGAGGAGATGCAAAAGCAAATTATTAACCGTGAAAAGGTATTGCATGAAGACGCTGAATTGGATGTATCGATAGCAAATGACCTGATATTGCTTTATGTTTCATACGCATCTCAGTTTACGCAAGACAGTCTGGTTCCGGAATATCTTTTCAGGGCAGCCGAACTAGCAATGAATGTGGACAGGCCTTATGATGCGGTAGTTTACCTTCAACGGATTGAAAAGAATTACCCCGGATTTGATAAAATACCATGGGTCGTTTATCTTACAGGCTTCATTTATGATAGTATGCTCAACGAAGATGAAATCGCCGAAATGTATTATGATCGCTTCCTTGACAATTGGCCGGATCATGCCAGGGCTGAAGAAGTCAGGATGCTCAAATTATATCTTCACATGAGTGATAAAGAAATCATAGATAGATTTGAGAAAAGCAATAAAAAACCGTAAGCGTTCACAGTTTAAGTTAAGTTGTATATATAAATGGGTAAATTGTTTAAATTGTTGAATTGTTTATATGGAAAAAAGGTATTTAAAATTGAATGATGTCAAAGCATAATAATTTTAAACAGTGTATGAATGCTTACAAAAAACCTTAGTGAGAGGATACTGGTTGTAGTATATTGAAATAGCAGTGAATCTTAATGAACAAATGAAAACCATGCCTTTTGTGCGTTTACTTTTGCCTTTTATGGCAGGTATTGCAATGGCATTGAAAACATCTGTTGTTACTGGGATTTTCCCCGTTTTGGTTTTTGGTGTGATGTGCCTTGTGTATTTGCATTACGAAACACGTCTGTCTTTTTATTATCAGGGGCGTTGGATCAGCTATGTGCTCGTATTTTTGTTTTTGTTTTCAGCAGGTGCTTTTTTGGCTTCGGATAAGCTTGCCAATGTAAGTCCTGTGAGGTTACCTGATGATGCCCTGCTCATCGCCGAAGTGCAAACCTTACCAAAAGAAACGAAAAATGCGTACAGTACAGATATTGCTGTGCAGGCCTACCGTTATAAAGATGAGTGGTTTGATGGGGAGGGACAAGCCCGGGTGTATTTTCAGAAAGACAGTATGGCCGAAAACATCAAACCCGGAATGTTGATAGCGTTTCAACCCCATTTTGATACGGTTTCAAATTCAGGAAATCCTGAAGAGTTTGATTATGCAAAATACATGACCTATCACATGATAGCTTCCAGCACTTACCTTAAATCAGGAAGCTGGAAAGTCATTGATCAAACTGAAGTCACCGGATTAAAATATCGCATGTTACGCCTTAGAACACATCTGCTGGATATATACAGACAGGCAGGACTTGAAGGGGATGAGTTTGCTGTTGCTGCGGCTCTTAGCCTGGGATACAAAGATGAGCTCCATGATAAGCTACGTCATGCATATTCAGCATCGGGAACTATGCATGTGCTTGCTGTCAGCGGGTTACATGTAGGAATCATTTATACGGTTATGCTTTTTCTGTTGTCTCCGCTGAAACGCAAGAAAAAACTCATCTACTTACAGGTTGTCATTGTTATTATTTCTATATGGTTTTATGCTTTGCTCACAGGATTATCTCCATCGGTCACCAGGGCGGCTGTGATGTTTAGTTTTATCACTGCAGGTTTGTTGTTTAAACAACACACCAACATATATAACATTCTGGCTGCCTCTGCATTTGTGACCATGGCTG
The DNA here is from genome assembly GCA_049975305.1 of Bacteroidales bacterium. Taxonomy (GTDB): domain Bacteria; phylum Bacteroidota; class Bacteroidia; order Bacteroidales; family ML635J-15; genus JAQIBY01. Next base: position 5,409 of record JBNGDT010000152.1, read on the forward strand.
TCAATCCGTTTGTCATCACAGAACTTGGGTTTTGGCTCTCATACCTTGCTGTATTGAGCATCGTTACGTTTCATAAACCTATATATGGATTATTGAACGTTCGCAACCCTGTCCTTGATAAATTGTGGTCGCTAATAGTTGTTTCTATTGCTGCACAAATCGGAACTGCTCCCTTGACGGTATTTTATTTTCATCAGTTTTCAAATTATTTTATCCTCACCAATATTTTGGTGATACCGGTTGTTACCATCATTGTATATGCAGCCATGCTTGTGTTTTTAGTTTCCTGGATATTCCCGCTTTTGGCTGTATATCCGGGTCAGGGTATGGCCTTTTTGGTAGGCATACTCAATAAGTTAGTTTTCTTTATCGAAAGTATTCCCGGTGCGGTTTCTCAACACCTGTACATTACCCCTGTGCAGATGCTGATAATGTACATGGTTGTATTATTTGGATCAATTATGCTATTGAAAGGAAAAAGACAATATGCATGGGCTGTGCTGACATTGTCGTTGGTGTTTTTTAGTATCGGGATTATCCGGGATATTAAATCTGTGGAACAAAATAAACTGCTTGTGTATAACCTGAACAATCATACTGCCATTAATTGTATCGTGGGCAAAGAAAATGTATTGTTTACCGATGCGGCTGATGAAAACAGCAATGATTATGGTAAGCAGTTGTCTAAGTATTGGCTTTCTGAAGGCCTGGAAAAAGAAAAAATTGTTGATCTGAATAAAACCGGAAGCAGGTATATGTTTACCAGTATGTTTTCAATTGATAATCCCCATGTTTTTATGAAAGACCTGTACATTGGCTTTAAGGATATCAGGATGTTGATCATTAGGGATGATTGTTATAAATACGTGGTCAGTCAGAATC
>JBNGDT010000153.1:0-6244 GCA_049975305.1 Bacteroidales bacterium
GTGTTACCACCATCAGTATTGGCAATTACGCATGGGACTTCACTTTTCAGATAACCAATTTGCGTTTTGTTTTCGCTTATTTTTGTATCAATGGCTGCAAGATAATCTGAGAAGCTTGTTGCCGGCGGTTCAGCGGGTAACCCGGGAAGGAAGGAATTACATGAAGTAGAAGTTTTCTTTACTTCACAGACTTTCAAATGATTTTCTTTCCAAACAGGGCTACTGCAATCAGGTACGGTTGCTTCAGAATTATCTGCTGCCCGATAATGGGCAAAATAGTCAAACCTTACATGCTTGTTTATGAATAATTCCTGTGCATCTGTACAAACTCCCAGCCATTCATTACCAGCCTGATTTTCGTTTCTGTTTGGCGGGTGAGTTGAATTACAATCTTTTCCTTGTTGCTTTAAGGAACCATCATACACATAAAAGCCATAAGTACCAATATCAGAGAAGCTGTTGCAACGTATAACCAGGTTTTCGTTAATATCCTGTGTCTGTATTCCGAAATCAGTACCTGAAAAACCATTATTAAAGACGATACCTCCGAGCTTGCCCGAATTTTCTACTACCACCCCATAACTGGCAGGCGTTTTTTTCGGTAAAGCACTTGTATAACCGCTGAAAATATTATAATCCACATGGAATGCCCCTGTACTGACAAGGTAAACACCATAAGCATCATTGCCCGGCATTGCATGAATATTTGAGAATGTGTTATTTGTAATGTCGTCCATGTATCCGCCTTGGATATAAACGCCTTCTCTCACATTGGTAAAAGTATTTCCGTCAATGATATTATTACCTAGATTGGCAATATATTGCTTGATAGCTATACCCTGTGTCATATTAGTAAAGTCGCAACCGGTAATTTCTGTTGAATAAAATGATCCTTTAAATCCTGTTGTAATATCTGTAAAATGACAGTTTTTAAACGTACTTTTTTGTGTGGCAAAGGAATTAAAGGCAACACCTCTTTCCGAAACACTGAATTTTCCAGTATTGGTAAAGCTGACATTCTCAAAACTCAGCCCGATAGCTCCCCAATTCCTGACAAAGAAACGCGTACCTGCACCTTTATAGGCAGGGTGAGGTATCGGAGCGTTGCAAACAAATTCACAATCAGTGAAATGAGTTCTGTTTTGATGCGGATAAGCTTTAAATTCCACTCCATAATAACAGTTTCTTATTTTGCTGCCGCTTTCCATCCATAAAACTCCTCCTGAACCCATGCGGGTATCTTTGTACCACGGATTGCCGAGAAATATTCCTATTCTTGCATTTTCGATAATGGAATTGTTCTTTATCAAAGCAAAAGACTGTGGATAACCTGCCAATAAGGGGTCTGTTAATGGTTGTTCTAAATGATGATCGCCAACCATTACGATACCTCCCCAGAGGTTCTTGCAAGATGAAAGATTGGATAATTTGGAGTTGTCAACTATAAGTTTGCCTCCTTTGTGTACCCAAATTCTTCCATACGTGCCGAATTCAATGGTTGAGTTTGTGATTGAAAGGGTAATATCTGCCGGTACGAAAATAGTATCATTTATTGTATAACTTACACTATTCCAGTCTGTATTGGTTGTAAGAGTTGTTTCACCGGGATAGTTAAACAAAGCAGGGTCAGCTTGGATATGAACCTGAGCAACAGCAGTAGTTCCTTCTGCATCAGTAACAACTACACTGTATATTCCTTCACACAAATCTGATGCAGAAACTGTGGTTTGATTGCCGGCTTTCGATTCCCACTGGTATGAATAGGGCGGAACTCCTCCGAATGCAGTAACTGTTGCAGAGCCATCGCAGGCCCCGGCACAGGAGGTATATGTTGAGTCGGTTATTTCTGCAAGAAAATGATCAGGTGGTTTTATGGTAATGTTGAAATTAAATCCAACCGTTTCTTTACCGTCTGTTTGATTAAAAGTTCTGATAACATATTGATAATTGTAATCTTCTAATGGATTCGCCAGTTTTTTTAAATCAAAAGTTACCATTACAGGATAATCAGCACCAGGTTCAAGGATTATTCCGTCTATCCTTGCCTGGTTTCCGGTTAAAAGTAATGAATTATCTTCTGAATTAATCTTAAACCCGTTTCCCTGTGCTCCGTTTCTGTTCCACTGTTGAAATACTGCTTCAGCAAGATGGATTGTTATTTCGCCCCAATCAAAAAAAGTACTTCCGTCAGGTTCATCAACAGGTTCAAATATAAGTGAAGTTTCAATCTCTTCATCATCAGGATTAGACAACCAGAATACAGGCCCGGCATAAGGTAATTCAGGTGATTTTGATAAAGTTTCAATCCATGAATTACGTGAAACCACATTGTTGTTTTGACGTACATGTGGAGTTATCGGTCCTGGATCTTCATAAACCATAGAATCGGCAGGATGAATAATTCTGGAAAGGTAACATATCATTGGCAAGCCATTGGAAAATTCAATGGTTGAAGATGTCAGTGTCTCAGGATCAGGTGGCGACCATTGTGCATAAAAAATTTCTTCACCTCCTATTGGAATATCTTTATCAATAGGAACTGTAGCCAATTGTCCGCCTTGAGAATCACCATTTTCTTGATTATCAGGATCGATTTCATCCCAATGAGTAGGCCAATCTTCTCCGCTTCTAGCCCTTGTCCAGTAAAGTTCAACACTTCCGCCGGTTGATGCGAGATAATCTATATTACCTCGGTTATGAACTTTCACGTACATGAAATTTGGAGCTCCGGCTACAGGATCATATTGCACACCTTCTTCAACCATTGGAACAGTTTCGGGATCTTCGTAGAATTGTCTGTTTACAAGGTCGGGGCTGTACCAGATGTTGCCGGTGCCGGAGTAGGGTTCGGAACCGTAATCGTCATCGGTGTTTTTAGAAAATAAATCCAAACCACTACAGTCAACAACAGTAACCGTCATAGCATCAGAAGCGGTACAGCCGTAAACATTAGTTACAGTAACTATGTAAGTACCATTTGCGGTAGTGGTAGCTGAGGTAATGGTAGGATTTTGTTCAGTTGAAGAAAAACCATCCGGGCCCGACCATGACCACGATGTAGCTTCGCCACCGGATTCTGTGAGTAATAAATCTTCACCTTCGCAAAGAGGCGAGTTGCTACCTGCACTTGCCGCTGGTAAAGCATTAACTGTTACATTGACATTATCAGCATTGGTACATCCGTTTACATCGGTAACTGTGACTGTGTATGTGCCATTGGCATCAATAGTAGCTGAGGTTATTGTAGGATTTTGTTCTGTGGATGTAAAACTATTTGGCCCTCCCCATGACCATTCATTAACATCAGAATCATCACCTGTTTCCGTTGAGTTAATATCATCGCCAACGCAAATTGGAGAGTTGCTTCCTGCTATAACAGTTGGAATATCATAAACGGTAATGGTTACTTCATCGGTGGCGGTGCAGCCGTTTGCATCGGTAACTGTGACTGTGTATGTGCCACCGGCAGCGGTTGTTACACTACTGATGGACGGATATTGATTTGTTGAAGTAAATCCATCAGGTCCGCTCCATGACCATGAAACATCGTCCCCCCCGGTTTCAGTAAGCAAAATATCTTCGTTTTCGCAAACAGGAGAATTTGAACCAGCTAAAGCCAAAGGTATTGGGAATACTGATATATTAATGCTATCTATACTTGAACAACCATATAAATTAGTACCTATAACATAATACGTTCCAGACATTGCAGATGTTGCAAAAGAAGTTATTGTATCATATGGTACGGATGTAGAGTTTCCATAATTATTTGGCCCTACCCACGTCCAAAACATTATAGAATCATCATAACCTGATTCTGTTATAATAATTTCTTCCCCTTCACAAACTTCAATGCTGTCGGGTTGAATAATAACATTAGGATTCTCATATACTTTAATAGTAATATTCTCAAAATCCCAGCATCCATTATTACCATAAACACGAAAAGACAAATTATATTCACCCGTATCATTTGCGTAAAAAACGGGATTTAAAATAGTTGTATCATTTAAAAATTGATTATCACCTGTCCAATAATATTCTGATATGCCACCATAGCCTCCAATTGTATCTGCAATAAGCTGCAAAGAGTTACCAACACAAATATTTGTATCTTCTGTTGGTAAAATTATTTTAGCAGTAGGCGCTTCCAGTATAATGATATTAACAGATGTATCTCTGGTAATACCAGGGCATGAATTAAAACCACTCACTTCAAGAGTTACTTCTATAGTATCTACACCATTCACATTAATAGTGTTAAACACAAAATTCATACCCATACATGGTGATGTATCATTATGGAATATATTTTCAGGATATTCCCATTCCCAGTAATATTGATTTGCATTGTATGAACATATTTGAAAACCGTTATTGCTGCAAACTATACCATCACTCATTTCCAATCCTGAATCTTCAGTGATAATTAAAGGAATTTCCATATCATCAGCCTCATTTAGTTCAAAACTTGTACTGTCCATGCAGTCTCCTTCAAAAGTAACAGTAACGCTGTATGTTCCCGCTTCATCAACTGTTATAGCTGGTACTGTATCTCCTGTTGACCATTGATAAGCAATCCCTTCATTAGCTGTAAGGGTAACTCCATTACCAGGGCATAAAAAATTACTGATGGGGCTAATAACAGCCAATGGATCAAATTCAGTACAATCCACACCAAGACACTTCAAAGCAGCTTCTGCATCTAAACGTCCAGCACCCAAAGCATACAAAAAATTATCCGGATGCAGAGTTTCATCATAAATATCATCATTAGCTGTATTAACCAGGCAATTGTATATTTCTTCAGATGTTGCATCCGGTTTATATGAACGCATGTGCCCAACGATGGCTGAAACAACCGGAGCTGCCATTGAAGTCCCGCTGTTTTGCAAGTAATTATTGTTGATTGGTGTTGTATCATTTAATGCATCTGCCACCGTGCTCCATATATCAGTCCCATAAGCTGATATATCTATACCATCTCCAAAATTACTACCACTAATTGAACCCATAAATGAATCCCAAATGGCCAAATTATTATTATCATCAATTGCTGCCACTGATATTACAAAGCTGGGGTCATATTCTTCCCAACTTTCTCCGGTCAGGCCTTCACCATAGGCTGCAGGATATTTGGGTTCAGATGAATAAGAATTGCCTGCTGCTGCAACAAAAATGACATCAAAGGAATCTTTTATTTCTTTAAGTACAAGATGATCAACAGAATCACTAATACTTGATCCCCAGCTCATGTTTATGACTTTTGCACCATGATGAGCAGCATAATTTATACCTTCATAGCAATCTGCTAAATTTAAATTCCCAGGGGGAAGTGTATTATCATTGGCTAATGTTTTAATACACATTAGTTCATTATTCCATCCCAGCGATTTTATACCAATGTTATTGTATGATACACCTCCTGCAATACCGGCAACATGTGTTCCATGAGAAAAGTAATCAGGAGAAACTTCATTTAATGGGGGATTTGGGTCATTATTATTATCAGCAACATCATAATTGTAATTGCCAATATTTTGTACCAGGTCTTCATGTGATGTTAAAACAGCATCATCAACAACAGCTACCTTACACGGATTTACATTGCTAATTACTGAATTGTAAATTTCACATGCTTGATGTCCATTAACCAAATCATAGTACGCATTATCATATTGTGGGTCATCCTCATCATCACAATTAATAAAAGAATACATAACAGGGATTTTCCGTGCTTTTTCCACACAATCAATTTCCAAAATTTCACTAAGGATGGTATCAATATTTAATGTATCAGTAAATTTAACTCTATAATACCTCTGAAAGTAAGGGTTGTTAAGATTATCAAATGGTTTACGCACCTTTGTAACTCCATATTCACTGATAATGGCAGTGTCTTCTAATAAATCAATATCACTTTCTTCTTTGATGGTTACATATAATTCATCTTTTACCCATTTTGGTTTTTCCGGCGTGGGTTGAGGAGTTGGATAAGAAATGGCTTCCATCACCCCACTCATCTCCGAGGTATTGTTATCCATATCCGTGGCTGTGGCAATGAAATAGGGGTAAGTGGTTGTTACTTCCACGCTCCATGTGCTGTCCGGGCCGGTGGTGGTGCTGGTGAGGTATTCATTGGCGTTTTGCTCGCCGGTGCTGGCGAAGATTTCTATGGTATCATTGGGTGCTGATGTGCCGGAAAGGATATTGTTTTCGTAAGATAAGATTTCGGGTGGGAATT
>JBNGDT010000154.1:0-6201 GCA_049975305.1 Bacteroidales bacterium
AAGGTTTCTGGTTCGCTTACATTAGCATAATAGAACTTGCTGTACCTGACAAAACTGACGCTGTCAATTGATAATGAAAATTGCTAAAAACTTTATTAACTTTTTTAATCTATGGATTAAAATTTTCAAGTTGGGTTAAATGCTACATTTAATAAGCTGAAAATTCTCTAAAATGTTCTCGTATAAAAATACGACACCATAACTGCTAATGGACCATAGCCTCAGCCGTTGGCACACTTCAACAGGGAATCAGATTCTATTCCCATTCTATCGTAGCAGGTGGTTTTGAGCTGATGTCGTATACCACACGGTTAATGCCTTTCACACGGTTGATGATTTTACTGGATATTTTTGCAAGAAATTCATAGGGCAAATGCACCCAGTCGGCAGTCATGCCATCGGTGCTTTCCACAGCGCGTAGAGCCACCACCTGTTCATAAGTTCGCTCATCACCCATAACGCCCACAGTCTGGATGGGAAGCAACACCGCCCCGGCCTGCCAGACATCATCGTACAGTCCGTTTTCCACGAGCTCGTTAATAAAAATATCGTCAACCTCCTGAAGAATGCGGACTTTTTCAGGGGTGATTTCTCCTAATATGCGGATTCCCAGACCGGGACCGGGAAAAGGTTGGCGTTTCAGAATGGCATCGGGCACGTCAATGGTTTTTCCAACCCGGCGAACTTCATCTTTGAAAAGTGAACACAGCGGTTCCACTACTTTCAAATTCATTTTTTTTGGCAACCCACCAACATTATGGTGAGACTTGATGGTCACCGAAGGGCCATTAACAGAAACAGACTCTATCACATCCGGATATATGGTTCCCTGTGCCAGCCATTTTACATTTTTTATTTTGTTGGCCTCTTCATCAAAAATTTCAATAAACATGCCGCCAATGATTTTCCGTTTGCGTTCGGGGTCAGCTTCCCCGGACAGGGCATTGTAAAAGCGGTCGGCAGCACGTACGCCAATCACATTCAGGCCAAGGTCTTTGTATGAATCCAGCACATTTTCAAACTCGTTCTTTCTGAGCAGGCCGTTGTCAACAAAGATACAGGTCAGGTTTTTGCCAATGGCTTTGTGCAGGAGAATCGCCGCAACAGAAGAGTCTACACCACCGGACAAGCCCAGCACCACCTTATCATTGCCAAGCTGTTTTTGCAATCCTTCAATGGTTTCATCCACATAAACCTTTGGTGTCCAGTCCTGTGAACAACCGGCAATGTTCACCACGAAATTTTCCAGCAGGATTTTCCCCTCTTTGGAGTGATACACTTCGGGGTGAAATTGAATGCCATAGGTGTTTTCATTTTCCACTTCAAATGCAGCCACATGCACATCTTCGGTGCTGGCAATGATATTAAAATTATCAGGTATGTTGTTGATAGTATCCCCGTGCGACATCCATACCTGGCTGCCTTTTGACATGCCTTTCAGCAAAGGATGCTCTGTTACAAAACATTTCAGGTTGGCTCGTCCGTATTCGCGGGTATTGGAGTAGCACACGTTACCACCAAAATGATTAGCGATGTACTGCGCCCCGTAACACACACCGAGCAGCGGCAATTTTCCTTTCACTCTGTCAATATGCGGTACAGGTGCGCCTTTGTCCAGTACAGAAAAAGGCGATCCGCTCATGATCACGGCCTTTATGCTTTTGTTTTCCAGCGGAATGTCGTAATTGAACGGATGAATTTCACAATAAACATTGAGTTCACGTACTTTTCTGGCTATTAATTGTGTATATTGAGAACCAAAATCTAAAATGACAATTTTTTCGTGCATACGGGAAAAGTTTTTACAAAGTTAGAAAAATTCATTCAGAAATTACAAAAGAACGAGCTTATTGCCTGTGAAATTACCTTTACATACGGTATTTACATCAAAAAAGAAGCTGAACGCAAAAACATAGGCAAAAAAGCTGAATCTGCTGGAATTACATTAAGCAAAAGAAAGATGGTTTTATAGAATATTGTTGATTATGAAGCAATTAGAAATTAACATGTAAAATAAACCTATGCCGAACTATCTATAAATCAACAAACAAGTGGATTTTGTAACAATAGAAAAAATTCATAATACATTTTGAAAAGATCAAATTCTCCTTATTTCAGATACTTAATTGCACGATTTATTAATTTCACAGACTTCTATTTTAATTTGTTTGCTTTTCCGGATTTGTTGGAGTTGTTTAATAAATAGGCGTTTGGAGATGTTTTCGCCATGCATTATTTATTCAGTAAATACTATTTCAATTTTCCTGATTAAATAGGTTAACCAATCTTAAATGTGAAACAAATTTTGTGCAAATTAAAAAAGAGGCTTAGAGTCAAACCATCTAAACCTCTCTGTTTGCAAGTGAACCTGAGAGGAGTCGAACCCCCAACCTTCTGATCCGTAGTCAGACGCTCTATCCAGTTGAGCTACAGGTCCAGTGTTTTGTCACTGCAAATATACGGTATTTTTTTTACGGAAAAGAATTTTTATGTTTTTATTTTTGCTTGCCTGCCTTTTGGATATACTAAAAAAACTGCCCCATGACAGGGCAGTTTCAGATCATAGATTGTGCATCAAAAATTTATTTTAACCCGCGACGTTTAAGCAGTGGTTCTTCATCTGGTTCCTGTCCGCGGAATTTGATGTATTGATCCATAGCCGGTGCGCTGCCCACTTCTTCAAGGCAGTGTTTACGGAATTTTGCAGCCAGTTCCTGGTTGAAAATATCACCGCTTTGTTTGAACGCATCAAAGGCATCGGCATCCAACACCTCAGCCCAGATATAAACGTAATATCCGGCAGAATAACCACCACTAAAAATGTGCTGAAAGTAGGTACTGCGATAGCGTGGCAGGATTTCTTCAATCAGTCCGATTTCATCCATTTTTTGTTTTTCAAATGCATTCACGTCTTCTACATTATCACTGGTAGTTAATGTATGCCAATCGAGATCAAGCATTGAGGCAGCAAGGTATTCAACGGTAGCAAACCCCTGGTTAAAATGTCCGCTTTCCTGGATTTTGTCAATCAGTTCGTCGGGCATGGGTTCCCCTGTTTCGTAATGTTTTGCATAATGACGTAATACCTGTGGTTCGCCGGCAAAATTTTCCATGATCTGGGATGGAAGTTCCACATAGTCGCGGGGTACCACACCCGCTGTTCGTCTGTATTTACCATCGGTAAAAAGCCCGTGGAGTGCGTGGCCAAATTCATGGAACAAGGTGGTTGTTTGATCCCATGACAACAGGGAAGGCGTTTCTGCTGTTGGAGGGGGAAAATTAGTAACAATGGATACCAGCGGGTGAATACGGTTGCCATCAGCATCGTATGTGGCTTCACGGAAGCCGGTACACCATGCACCTCCCTGTTTGCTGGCACGCGTATAATAATCCAGGTAAAGCAGGCCAATGAGACTGCCATTTTTTTCATTCACTTCGTACACTTCCACATCATCGTGGTATAAAGGGATGTTGTCGAGTTTTTCAAATTTGATGCCGTAAAGCTGATTGGCTACCCAAAACATGCCGTCACGCACGTTTTCGAGTTTCAAATATGGTTTTAACTGGGATTCATCAAGATCGTATTTTTGTTTTCTTACTTTCTCAGCGTAATACCACCAGTCCCAGGGGGCAAGTTTAAAATCTTTGCCTTCGTTGTCAATGATTTTCTGCATGTCATACACTTCATTTTTGGCCACCGGCAGGGCTGCATCCCAAAGTTTCATCAAAAAATCGTCCACCGCTTCGGGAGAGTCGGCCATATTTTCTTCGATGACATATCCGGCATGTGTGTCATAGCCAAGCAATTCGGCTCTTTCGGCACGTTTGGCAACCATTTTCTTAATGATGCCTTTGTTGTCATATTCGTCACCATGGTTGCATCTCATAAAATAACCACGGTACAGTTTTTCTCTCAAATCGCGGTTTTCTGCATAGGTAAGGAAAGGCGTCATGGAAGCACGGGAAAGCCCAAATGCCCATTTGCCTTCTTCGTCCATGTTTTTGGCTTTTTCGGCAGCGCCGTCAATGACAGATTCGGGCAACCCGGCAAGGTCTTCTTCATTGTCAATCAACAGCACAAAATTTTCATTTGTTTCCGCCAGTACGTTATCCCCAAATTCAAGACTCAGCATGCTGAGGTCTTTATTGAGTTCCCGTAATTTTTCACGGTCTTCACCTTCCAGTGCAGCCCCGTTGCGGATAAAGTCCTTGTAATATTTTTCAACCACCCGGATCTGCTGGTCGTCCAGGCCGGATTCATTGCGATTGTTGTAAACGGTTTCAATGCGTTTAAACAAATCCTTATTGAGCATAATGTTACTGGAATGTTCGCTTAGGAGCGGACTTACTTCTTTAGCAATGTTTTGCATTTCCTCATTGCTGTCTGCTGATTTTAAATTGTAAAACACAGAAGACACCTTATCCAGCATTTCACCGGTACGGTCAAATGCCAATATCGTGTTATCAAATGTAGGGTCTTCTTTGTTTTCCACAATTTCCTTAATTTCTGCCTCTTCCCGCTTTATGGCTTCCTTGAAAGCAGGCATGTAATGTTCGGTTTTTATTTTGTCAAACGGCGGTGTTTCATGAGGGGTATCCCAGCTTTGGAAAAAGGGATTGTCGCTCTCTTTTGCGTCTTGTTTATCTGCATTGTTGCAGGCAACCGCAAACAAAATAAAGGGAAGTGTCATAATCAAAAGTTTTTTCATCATATCAGAATATTTTTGTTGTTTATATACAGTCGAAAAATAACAAAATTTTCAATGTGAAAGGTTAAAGAAAATATAAAGTTGTCGCCGACAATGGAACGGCAAAATGCGGGCTATTCTGAACTTGGATATCAAAAAACTTACCCTGTAGTGTAAAAAACAAACCCCTACTCTCTAACAGGGTTGTATCCAGTGGAAAGAAATAAATTTCGATGCATCAGTTATGTCAATTATTCTACGCTTGAAAAGTATTTCATGAACTGTGAACGTTCGTAGAATTGCGGATTTTTTATGTTTTTGTAGGATAGTTTCCCTCTGAAATCGCTGATTTTTTCATAACCGTTGGCATCCATCCATTCATTCACTTCTTTGTTGATGTGGCTCATGTATGACAAGCCTTTTTTGTACAGTGCTGAACACACCTGTGTGGTTTGCGCTCCTGCCAGCAATTGTTTGATTACGCCAGCGCCATCATGGATGCCTGTGGATGCCGAGATTTCAGCCTTATGCATTTCAGCACTGATCATCCCTACCCAACGCAATGAATGCTGGATGTCTTTATCACTGCTGAAAACAGATGCAGATACCATTTCCATAGTATCAATGTTGATATCTGGCTGATAGAAACGGTTGAAAATGGTTACTCCTTTAATGCCTCTGAACTGTAGTTGTTTTACTACCCTGGGGAGATTGGTAAAATGCGGGCCGATTTTAACGGAAACTGGAATGCTCACTTTAGTCAGGATGGCTTCTGCAATATCGTAATACCTTGTTTCCAAATCAAGGCTTTCAATGTTCCCGTTATCCGGAATGATGTTGATGTTCAACTCCAGGGCATCAGCACCTGCTTCCTCTATGCGTGTGGCAAAATCAGTCCAGTCTTTGGCATCTATACAGTTAATGCTGGCAACAACAGGTATGTCACAAGCTTTTTTGGCTTCTTTTATAAGCGTAAGGTATTCGCTTACCGAATTGTGTTTTGCATAATTTCTGACATAATCTTCGGCTTCAGGATAAGCTTTGCTTTGATTGAGCATATTACCAGCTTCATAATTTATCTGTTCCTCAAACAAGGATTTTAATATCACTGCTCCAGCCCCATTTTCTTCGAGGGTTTTAATGTTGTCAACAGTGCGTGTGAGACCTGAACTGCTTGCAATAACAGGAGATTTAATATCAAAACCAAGGTAAGTTGTTCCGATGTTTGCCATGTTACAATGTGTTTTGTTAAACAATTATCACAGGCAAAGATAATATTTCCGGTAAAGATTCAAAAAATTGACTGGCATTAGAAAAAATGTTTTACAGCTTACTATAAACAAAAACACCCGCAAATGATTTATTCGCAGGTGTCCAAGTCTGAGGGTAAAAACAGGTTTTATTTGGTGTCCAGAAACATAAAATCGTTGACGTTGATTTCTGTGGAATACCGTTTTTCGCCGTCTTTTTCCCATTGTTTGTTTGTCAGGCGTCCTTCAATTAGCAGCCTTGA
>JBNGDT010000155.1:0-6192 GCA_049975305.1 Bacteroidales bacterium
ATTTGTTTGAACGGCAAAGATAAATAATTTAGGTGAAAGATTGAGTATTCATTTTCAGTTTTTACGAAAAAACCTGTATTTTTAATACAAAATTGAAAAAGGGAGTTTGGTTTTTGGACAGACTGCCGTTATGGGCAAGGCTAAGAAACCCGCGAAATTGAGCAGAAAAAAATCGGTTATCACGAAATGAAACCTGCATAAATAATCTTAATCTTGTGGATTAGCTTTTTGGAGCTGAGATGCGAGATTTGTAACCCATGAAGTATTTAAACTTTTACAATATACGCTATAATTTCCAGTCCTTTTTTATCTTTGTTACGCAATGTTCAGTAAAAAACATATCCATTTTTATTGTGTGATTTTAACACTGTGTGTTATGTTGGGTATGTGTGGATGTAAAAACAATAAAAACGAGCCTGGTATTCAGGAGGCTTTTGATAACATGCTCATGGAGGATATTGACGAAACAAACGTAGAAACAGACAGTATCGTTATGGATACAACAGCATCCGCCCTTACTGTCGAAGCACAATACATGGAATCACTGGGTCTGGTTAATGTCCGGGAACTTGACAGCACCATACAGGTCAGGCTAAGGTATAGCACCACGGATAATTTTCTTGGCACAGACCTTTACGGGGATTTAGAACAAGCCTATTTGCAGCCTGATGTTGCAAAAAAACTGGCAAAAGGCTCTGCATACCTTCAGGATACATTCCCTCATTTGCGTTTGCTGGTGTGGGATGCCGTACGGCCGGTGTCAGTACAAAAACGCATGTGGGAGTTGTGTGATGTGCCCCTGAAACAACGGCACTGGTATGTTACCCCACCGGACAAACGTTCACTTCACAATTATGGCGCAGCGGTAGATGTATGTCTTATGGATACGACAGGCAAGATATTGGATATGGGCACTGATTTTGACCATTTTGGGGTAGAAGCCTACACTAACCGCGATGAAGAATTGGTGCAAAAAGGCCTTGTAAGTACCGAAGCTATTAAAAACAGGCATTTGTTACATGATGTGATGCGTCAGGCTGGTTTTTACAATATAGTATATGAATGGTGGCATTTTAATGCATGTAGCAGAGCAACGGCTGCATCGGAATACGAACTTATCATGTCTCTACACGATGACACAAAAAAGAATGAAGAATGATAATAGCAAACATTGACTGGATAATTATAGCATTGTATTTTGTTGTCAGTATTACGATTGGTATCATCATGGCAAGAAAAGCCGGACGGAGCACAGACGATTTTTTCCTGTCGGGACGGAATTTGCCATGGTACATTGCCGGAACAAGTATGGTGGCAACCACCTTTGCTGCAGATACACCCATGGCTGTGACAGAGCTTGTATCTGAAAACGGAATTGCCGGAAACTGGCTGTGGTGGAACATGCTGTTGGGAGGAATGCTCACCGTGTTTTTTTTTGCCAGGTTGTGGCGCAGGGCCGGTATTTTAACCGATTGTGAGTTTGTCAACATAAGGTATTCCGGCAAACCTGCACGCTTTTTACGTGGGTTCAGGGCTGTCTACATAGGTATTTTTATGAACGTTATCGTGATTGCCTGGGTAAACCTTGCCATGTTGAAAATCCTGCAGGTAATGTTCCCTGATTTTGCCATCAACGGGCATACTTCTTTTATGATGCTTGGCAATGAAATGTCAATTCACATGGTGCTTGTTGGCGGGATGCTGGCTTTTGTGGCATTGTATTCTGCCCTTTCCGGACTGTGGGGTGTGTCGCTCACAGATACGTTTCAGTTTGTGATTGCTATGGGAGGTACCATTGTACTGGCTATCGTTGCACTCAAAGCACCTGGAATTGGAGGTATTGATGGTTTGAAAACCAAATTGCCTGAATGGGTGTTTGAATTTACGCCACAAGTAGGAGATGGGCAGCCGGTTTCTTCTGTGGGGGGAGTGATGAAAATGAGTGTTGTGGCTTTTGTTGCTTACCTCGGTGTGCAATGGTGGGCAAGTTGGTATCCCGGTGCTGAACCAGGCGGTGGTGGTTATATAGCACAGCGTATGATGTCTGCAAAAGATGAAAAACATTCCTTGCTGGCAACACTGTGGTTCCAGATAGCTCATTATGCTATCCGTCCGTGGCCGTGGATTATTGTTGCCCTGGTGGCACTGGTATCATATCCCGATGCACCGGATAAAGGCGCTACTTTTATCATGGTTATGCGCGATTACTTGCCGGCAGGGTTGCTCGGACTGATGATGGCTGCTTTTCTGGCAGCTTTTATGTCCACAGTGGCATCACAAACAGTGTGGGGTACTTCTTACATTGTGAATGACCTGTTCAGGCCTTTTATTAAACCGAAAGCCAACGAAAAGTATTATGTTAAAATCAGCCGCCTGACAACTGTCTTTCTTATGGGATTGAGTTTTGTCATAACAGGCTTTTTTGAACAAATCAGCGATGCATGGAAATTTATTCTTGCCTGCTCAGGTGGCATCGGACTGGTTTTATTGTTAAGGTGGTTTTGGTGGCGCATTAATGCATGGAGCGAAATTGCGGCCATGATTGCTCCTTATTTTGTGTTGCCGGTTCTGATTTTTGGGTTTGATATGGATGTGTATCAACATGACTTTGGCTGGACACTTATTATCATTGTGGCTTTTTCTACCTTTGTGTGGGTAACGGTTACTTTCCTTACATGCCCAACAGACAAGGAAACACTGAAGCAGTTTTACCATAAGATACATCCCGGTGGTGCAGGATGGAAGGATATTGCCCGTGAAATGCCTGATGTCAGAGCCGACAGTGGTTATGTGTATTTATTTGTTAACTGGATACTGGGCTGTGTAATGGTATTGAGTTTTTTATTTGGTATTGGTGATTTGATTTTCAAAGCATACATCAAAGCTGCCATTGAGTTTTTAATATGCGGAGCTGTTGTGTTTGGCATTTTAAGAAGCATGCGGGCTTATGGATGGAAAAATGTGGTTAGATAGTAACAGGGCAGATGCCATGGAAAAATTGTAAATTTAAATGTGAATAGAGAATCACCATAAAATATCATATACAGATGAAAAAAACTGCAATACTAGTATTGATCATAATGATAAGCGGAGGAGCTGTCATTTCACAGGAAAAGAGCGCATGGTTAGATAGCATACAGATTACGCCATACGGATATGTTAAACTGGATGCTTTTTATGATACCCGCGAAACGGTAAACGGCAGGGAAGGCCATTTTTTGCTGTGGCCTGCACCACCCGTATATGATACTGAAGGAAACGATATTAACGATAAGGCATCGTTCAACATGCTGGCTGTTCAGTCAAATTTTGGTTTATCCGTGAAAGGCCCTAATGTATTGAATGCCAAAACCTCGGCCTGTATTGAAGGGGATTTTTTCGGACAGAAAAATGATAACATTAACCTGGTACGCATGCGGCATGCGTATTTGAAAATGAAGTGGAAAACCACGGAATTGCTGGCAGGCCAGTTTTGGAACCCGGTGTTCAACCTGGAGGCTTTTCCAAACACAGTGTCTTTTACCACAGGCACTCCGGTGTTGCCCTTTTCACGCAATCCCCAAATAAGATTAACACAACAGTTCGGACAATTTACGCTCATGGAAATTGTTCAGTCTCAGCGGGATTATCCTTCTTATGGCCCTGATCCTAATAACTTTGGTATTAGTATTCCTAGTCCGGAATTTTTAAGCAATAGCGGTATGCCTGAATTTCATGTAAAATCAGGATGGAAAACCACAAACAATGGATGGATATACAAAGCAGGTGCCGGAGGTGGATACAAAAAAATCATGCCCAGAACCGTGACATCAACCAATTACAAAACAAACACAACGGTGCCTGGGTATTCTGCAACGGGGTATATCAGTATTGGGAACAAAAATTTTCGTGTTGCTGGCGGTGCAATATATGGTAACAATGCTACCGATGTGATGAGCCCCGGAGGATTTGCTGTATCTGCTGTGATCGATAGCGTTCGGGATATTTTGGAATACACAACATTGTCCAGTGGTTCGGTATGGACGGATGTCAGCGGGCAGATCAAAAAGTTTCATCTCGGTGTGTTTTCTGGCTGTCTGAAACATTTTGGTGCAGCGGATGAAATTGTGGGTAACACCTGGGGAGTTGGCAATGATATGGCATATATGTACCGCATAGCTCCAAGGGTATGGTACCAGAATAAAGTTATTCGTGTAAGTTTTGAAATTGAACACACAGCAGCCGCTTTTGGAACTCCCGATGAACAAGGTGTGGTACAACATACTGAAAAAGTCGCCAACACACGTTTTCTACTGGGATTGTATTGTTTCTTCAATCAAAAGATATAATCATTTCCGGTCATTAATAATAAAGTTTCTTTGGGCAGCGGGAAAGGCATTGCCCCTGAGCAACATTGTCTCCGTCTCCGGCCTAAATCTGAGTTCAGGTACAGCAGCTTTTGCTATCCGCCCAAACAGGATTTTTCCGTCTCCGCAAAGCTCCGCCGGGCACAGCCGTGGGTCAATCTGTTGTGCGGGCAAACAGCATGCTGTTCTGGAACTCCGGATACCGGCCTCCGCTGGGCTGCAAGGGAAGCATAACTTTTTCCATTTTTACTAATAAATCAGTTTTCATGATTATGCTAGTAGCTTTATAAAATAATAATATTATATAAAATACATTAAATAGTAGCCCAAATATTAGCCGTTGCTAACGGTTAATAACGGTTATTAACCGTTAGCAACGATTTTATTAATGATATTCAGATATTAACAATTTAACATAAGATAATTTATTTTGAATGATTTTTGTGATTAGACCTGTTTCATATCAATAGATATAATAAATAATATCGAAATACAGATATACTTATTTACTATAACTAACACTGTAATATGTATTTCAATATGTCTTTTTATATGATTGTGAAGATTTATTACATCGCAACACAAACAAAAATTTGCAATGATATGAAAACATCAAATATCAGGATTTTGAAGAAAATATCATGATTAAAACCTTGTATCCCGGTCCGGGCATTATTTCTTTCTGCCATGCAACCAATCCCAGAAACTGCGTTTTTTTTCTGATCAGATGTAGTATCTGAGGGTGGAGTATAAACCCGTGGTGACTGTTGATCCAGAAGTGGCGATGATATATGGAGGTATAGTTTGTTGTTAAAAATCCGGAAACCGTGCAGAAAAAAATGCATCCTGTTTTTGGTAATGTGCCTGGACAATGCCTGTTGTTTAGTATTATTTTGATAATTTTCAGAGTTTTCACTTATGTTATCGTAAACATCACCCAGATTTTTGATTTTGGTCGTATAGTTTTTGGAATCTGAGCTGATGGATAATATGAAAGCATGAAGATAGGCTTCCCACAGGCCTTGTTTAGCGTTTCTCGATGCCCCGTATTGTGCAAAATTCGTTATTGTATCCGTGTTCAGGTAGCGGTATTGATAACCTGGTATGTTAATTTCGGTGCTGTCAACGGTGCTTACAATAAGGAAATTACTGCCATCTGCTTCCCATGTGTAATCATATACTTTAGTGTTATCATTGGTACTGTCACGAATGGTAAATTTGGTCAGCTCAGCCAATCTGTATGATCTAATGATGGAGGTTTCAAATATTTTAGCGTAATATTCAGCAGTTACTTTCAGCACTTTGTTTTTTGCTTTACCATCATCATGGTAAGCCATCAACACAATGGTTTCGTTGTTCTTGTTTTTGTGCTGTGATATTACTTCAAAGTCTGTTTCATTATAGGGCAAACGGCTTTTATATTTTCCCAGGTTTTCAATGCTTTCGTTGAGTTTGTATGTCATGTGAGATTCGGTTTTGTCTTGGTAATACTGCGATGTGTATGAAATATCGATTTCATGAAGCATGGCTATGATGGCCTTTGCACGCATTTCCGCCTGCAATAAAGCAAGCGAGTCGTCTTCAATCCTGGGATCAGAAATACCAATGGCTGTGAGTTCACCGTGAAGCGGGATATTGCTTACCCATTCGGGGATTTGGTAATGTTGTCCCGAAACATTGATGCTGGTAACAAGTATGATTATGCTGATAAAATATAATTTAGCCATTTGCTTGTGTATCTTTGCAAAAATAGCATCTTTACTGATATGATAAAAATGAAAAATACGACCAATGTTTTTCTTGGTTTCATGATATAATGCCTTTCATCACTAAATTTTAAAATAAT
>JBNGDT010000156.1:0-6165 GCA_049975305.1 Bacteroidales bacterium
TTGTTTGAACGGCAAAGATAAATAATTTAGGTGAAAGATTGAGTATTCATTATACAATTTTATTGAATAACCATTTTTTTACAAAATTGTTTTTCACTTGCTTTCACTTTTACGAGATAGATCCCCGTACTTATTTTTAAAAATCATATTGCAAATATAATAAAATCATCAATACAACCTCGTCCGCTTCAATAAATATGCCTGCAAGACTTCAGTGAAATCCTGGCGGATATCAGCCTCAACAAAATCAATTTGGTACTGCCCGCAGCGGGTTTTCAATTCTGACACCAGCGCATGACTTTGCTTTTTGTATTGTTCACGCACTTCGTTGGGATTTAACCTGACTTGTTTTCCTGTTTCCAAATCAATAAACTTGTGCGGGCGGTTGCTGAATTCAAATTCCTGCTCCAGCTCGTGGTCTGTGACATGAAACAGTATCACTTCATGCTTATTAAACCGTAAATGCTGAAGCGCACTGAAAAGCTCATCCGTATCTTCTTCGCTGAACATGTCTGAAAATAAAATGATCAGCGAACGCTTTTTTATCTGTTCAGCCAGGATATTGAGCGATTCGGCTGCACTGGTTTTTCGTTTCTCCGGTTGAAAATCCGGGGATATCAATTGTCGCATTTCATTGTACAAATAAGACAGGTGTACCTGAGATAACCGGGCGTCCGTATGCATACGCACTTTCTCATCAAAAAGGCTGATGCCAACAGCGTCACGCTGTCTTTTCATCAGATAAATAAGTGCCGCCGCCACATAAACCGAATAGGTGAGTTTATTGATGCGTTTTTCCTTCAGGGGGAACAACATCGAAGATGATATGTCAATGATCAGATGGGCACGCAGGTTGGTTTCCTCTTCATACCGTTTGACAAACAATTTATCGCTGCGGGCATACAATTTCCAGTCAATGTGTTTGGTTGGCTCTCCCTTGTTATATTGCCGGTGTTCAGCAAATTCAACTGAAAAACCATGATAAGGGCTTTTATGCAGCCCTGTAAGAAAGCCTTCAACCACATGCTTTGCAATGAGCTCCATGTGGTCAAATTCTTCAAATTGCTGTATGTCTCTTAAATTTTTTACTGTCATAACGTGAAAACGAAAGTACGTTATTTTTATGATGTTACCATGAAATGATGAATACAAAATTTTAAATAACTACTCACCGTACTGGTATGCATTGACTGCGAACATTTGATGAAACCGGATTTCATCTTTTTTGGTGAACACATCCCTGAACCGTCAGGGTCTTTGTCTTTTGAAGAAGTAAAAAAAGCCGATGTGTGTATCATCATTGATTCTACCGGAGAAGTTATACCTGCATCATGGATGCCTCATGAAGCCAAAAAACACAGTGCATATATCACCATTGAAATTAAAATCGAAACCACCGCATTTACCAGTCAGGTTACAGGTTTGTACATTGCCACCAAAGTCTCTGGGGCATTTACAGAAATTGACAACAGAATGTGATCCCGTGAAATATTCCTGCGTAACTTGTTTACTGGTTTTTCAGATATGTTTTCAGCTCTAATTTTGATGCCTCGGATTCAAACGTTGACAACACAGCATCATAATGCTCCGGGTCTTTGGTGTATTTATAAGCGTATTTTGTCACATTCAGGCGCGAGTTTTCGTATTTAAAGTTTTTGATTATGCGGATGATTTGTTCTGTGGTAAAGCACTTTTTGAGCTTGATGATTTTCTTGGCTTCAACAAGCCGGTCGCTTTCCATTTTTATTTCCATTAACATGGCGATGATTTCGTTCATTTCACGTGTCGGCACTTTACATTCAACGCTTGTTTGGCTTGTTTCATTTTGTTGCATCGAATCCGGTAATGGTTTAATGATTTGTTCAATCATGTTGTGAATGTTCTGTACATAATTGATGGTATCGATTTTTTCTTCATCTTTAAGTTTAAATGGCACGGGCCCCTGTTTGATGCCAAGCATTTCATTCATATTTTTTTTGTTTTCTTTTGATTCAAGCAATTGTTTCACATAAGCAAAATTATCTGCATCATAGACATAATCATACGTGGCAGTAAAAAGATCGTACCTCATTTCTTCATCCAAAATAGTATTGGCAATTTTCATAATCTGGGCTGTGGAAAGGCAGTTATTTTGGGCGATGTTTTTGGCAATGCTTGTCTTATCTTCCATGGTCTGAACGCTTTTAAGCGTATCCAGTATGTGTTGAAACTGACTGCTTGATATGGGATTCCTGCAATTGGTGTTCACATTAACATATTCAGATACGTCCGGGTAATTGAGATCATCGGATACGACCTTGTATTTTCTGTTTTCTGCATAGCTTTTTGAAACATTCAGGGTATTACTATTATCTGAGCTTTGTTGAGAACCTGCAAGGTACCTGGATGTATAATTCCTCACAGCATCTGCAAAACGAAAAGCTGTAGATTTTAATTCAAAAGCATCAAGCACTGTATAATAATGGCGTGGATTTATTGCATGTTCAAACGCCCGGAGTGCAAACTGGTACCGTAAGTTATCATGAGGTAACATCAATGCCATCTCCTGTATTTGCCCAACAAAAAAATATTCTTTTTCAGCCACTTCCATGGCAAATTCCATTTTTCCAGCCGGAGTTTTAATCATCTGCAATTCTTCAAGATAAGATTCAAATTTACTTTGGCTCATCACCTCTTGAGCGTCCATGGCAGACAGTGAAAACAAAAAGATGATCACGTAAAAAACAAATGTTTTCATTGTAGTTTGATTTAAAAATGCCTTAATCTTAAATAGTGCATTGTTTACTGATGCAATATAATAAAAAAACAAACAATGCGTACAGAAAAAGATAAAATATCAAATATGTTTATATAACAATTTTTCAGGGTGATAAAAACATCATTCGTTATCTTTCAGCCACTTGTCAAGCCATGCTTTAAATTCACGTTGCCACAGGATAGCGTTTTGGGGTTGCAACACAAAGTGAGATTCTTCCGGAAAAACCAGCAATTTGGCAGGCACACCGTTCAAACGGGCAGCGTTGAAAGCCTGTACACTTTCTGTGTATGGGATGCGGAAATCGTATTCGCCGGTAATCATCATGATGGGTGTATCCCACTTATCCACAAATTTGTGTGGTGATTGTGCATAAGTGCGTTGAGCCACAGGGTTATTTTTTTCCCAGTAAGCACCGCCAAAATCTTTGTTGACAAACCAGTATTCTTCAGTGGCGTTGTACATGCTTTCAAGGTTGAACATCCCGCAGTGGGAAATAAAAGCTGAAAAACGGCCATCGTGATGCCCGGCGAGCCAATACACTGAAAAACCTCCATAACTTGCACCCACAGCACCAATATTGTCTTCATCAATATAGTCTTTGGTTTTAAAGGCATCCACAGCAGAAAAATAATCTTTCATGTTTTGCCCGGGGTAATCTCCTGATATTTGTTCGTTCCATTCGGAGCCAAATGTGGGCAAACCACGTCGGTTTGGTGCAATGACAACGTACCCGTTTGCTGCCATAATCTGAAAGTTCCACCTGTAAGAAAAGAACTGGGATACAGCGCTTTGCGGCCCACCCTGGCAATACAGGATAGCGGGATAGGTTTGGGTTTCATCAAATCCGGGGGGCAAAATTTCCCAAACGAGCATTTGTTTGCCGTCGGTGGTTTTTACCCATTCTTTACGTACCTTACCCATTTCGATGTGGTCGTAAATATGCTTATTGACCTCTGTCAGTTGTGTTGCAATGCCCTCACTGTTAAGAATATACAATTCTTTTGCCATGTCCATAGCTGTTTTATGAGCAAGCATAGTTTTCCCCTGTAATTCAAGGCCGGAATAATTGTGCCGTCCATGAGTGAGCTGAGTGATCAATCCTGAATACAGTGAAATACAAAAGATCTGGTATGTTGCCTCTGTTCCGGATATAAAATATATCTTTTTGTCATCATCTGACCAGTTGATTGAGGATATTGATTCATCAAATTTTTCTGTGTGATTGGTCAGCGTTCCGGTTTCAAAATCGTACACCACCAGGCGTGCCCTGTCAGATTCATATCGGGGTTGTTTCATCTGCTCCCATGCAATTTTACTTCCGTCATTGGAAAAAACAGGGTGTAAATCATATCCTGGATTGGGAGCACTCAGGTTTTCGGTATTGTCACTTTCGCAATCGTAAAGATATACATCTGAATTTGTGCTTAGGCTGTATTCTACACCATTCATTTTTTTGCAGACATAAGCAATTTTTTTGGCATCGGGGCTCCATGCAATGTCAGAATAATCGAAATAAGGGCTCAACGGAGCATCGTAATTTTCACCTTCCATGATGTCTTTGCCTGTTTCAATCACATCTTCACCAAATTGGGCCACAAAAATATGCGAACGGGTTCCGTCATCCCAGTGATTCCAGTGCCTGTACATTAAATCAGTGGCAATGTACACATTGGCTTCCGCAAGGTCAGGGTATTTGTCAATGGGCGTATCATTCATTTTAACATCTTTGCAATACAGAATTTTTTCACCATTGGGTGCTATGGAGAAATAATTGATGCCCCCTTCTATTTGGCTCCTGATTTTTTTATTGGCACCATCAGCATCCATCACCCAAAGCTGTGTTCCGGATGTATCTGCAGACAGGTAGGCGATGGATTTTCCGTCTTGTATCCATTGCGGTGAATGGCAGGAGTTTTCGCCGAAAGTGAGTTGCTGAGGTTCTCCACCTTCGGTTGAAATACTGTAAATGTGCGTCAATCCCGTATTTTCTTCCACGGAATACTTTGTCATCGTAAAAACAACAGTATTGGCATCAGGAGAAAGGTGTGCACTGCCAATGCGATTGAATTTCCACAACACTTCGGGCGTAAGTATGCCATTTTCAATTTCTTCTTTTGTCAGGCTGTTGTCAATTTCCAAAAGAGCTTCGTCGGTTTGTTGTTGCTGTCCGTCATCACATGAAAAAATAAAAGCGAGGGACACAACAAGCATTACATTTACATATTGTTTCATAAGGGTATGTTTTAAATTTATTTTCCAATCAAATATGTTTTTTAACAGAGTTAAAATGGTTAACACCGATTAATATCCATTATTGTCTATCCAACTCATTCAGTGCTTCAATTGCCAGGGGATAATTTTTCTTGTACTTCAGTGCTTTGTTGTAATCGGCACGGGCTTTCTCTGTATTACCCAACAATTCATAAGCATACCCCCGGTTATAATAGGCTGTATAAGCAGTTGAATCAATTTTAAGGACTTTATTAAAACCCTCAATGGCTTTTTCATAATCGTTTTGATACACTAGGGCAATATAAGCTTTGTTATAGTGTGCACCATAGTGCAAACTGTCAACCTCGTTGATGATGTAATTATAGTGATACAAAGCGCTGTCAATATGATTTATTTGTTGAAAATAAAAACCTGTGTTGTAGTGTAATTCAATGTTTTTAGGAGCTTGTCTCAGTCCTGACCTGAAATACTCAATTGCCAGCGGATCGTTTGCTGCTGATAGCAATCTCCCCAGCATGACATAAGCTGCGATGTGTTCTTCATCGTATTCAATGCATCGCTGAAATGCCTTGATGGCAAGGTCGGTTTTTCCGGTTTCATTGTAAATTAGACCCTGTATAAAATAAGTATCTGCATCTTGGAGGTTGTGATTTTTTATTTTTATGATGTAAGAAAGTGCCTGATTGTAATCTTTGACAAAGAAATAAATTTGGGCGAGCCTTAGCATGCTTTCCTTGTCATCGGGATATCTTTCCAGACAGGCCTTAGCAACGTCTTTTGCTTTTCCGGATTGGCCTAAAATCATATATTGATCAATCAAATCGTAGTACGTGGATTTTGTTACAGAATCAAGTTTCAGAACAACGTTAAGGTCAGTAATGGCTTTTTCATTTTCCCCTTTTTCGATGTATAATTCAGCACGTTTTCTGAATAAATCTGCATTTCTGGGGTTGTTTCTTATTTCATGAGACAATTGATTGATGTTCATACTGTCTATGGCAATATCAACTTTATTGTCATGGTTATCTTTATTTCCATTATTTTCTCTCTGATGGCAGGATACAATCACCATAAAAACAAACCCCAAAAAGAAAAGAAATGTTATTCTGTTTGTTGTCATAAGCAAAATTTACTACCGGCAATGGATTTATCAAACCAAAGCCGCGGTACAACAT
>JBNGDT010000157.1:0-6131 GCA_049975305.1 Bacteroidales bacterium
GTTTGAACGGCAAAGATAAATAATTTAGGTGAAAGATTGAGTATTCATTTAATAATATCACTCCGTCTCTGCATCGTTCTTCGTTCTATCGTGCCATCTCGTAATCTCTGCGTCTTAGCGTCATAGCGGTAAAAAAATATATATGTTTGACCAGTTTTCATTCTGCGAGGTTTTCACGTTTAATTTTCCGTGTTGATTTTTTCCAGGAAGTACGTGCTTTTTCAAAACGTTTCCCAATAAATCCCGGAGACAATTGTTCTACTGTCCATCTTGCTAATCGTGTTCGCAGCACCATAAACAAAAAACTGATTACCAACTCCATCACATGCCGTTTAATGCCAAATCCCGACAATGTATAGCCGTAATCGGGAATTGGTTTGCCACATAATTTCCGGAATTTTATCCGTATGAAACTGCCCCGTTTTTTGAAATCATACCCAAGGCTATGCATTTTAATGGCTTCTTTTTCACTAAGGGGTTCTGTATGCAAAGCGCCTGATTTTACCATTTCGTTGATGATTTCTTTCCCTGCGCCGGTTCTAACAATGATCATGGAAAAACCTTTGCCACGCTCTTCATATACTGGTGCCCATGCATCGCCACCACTGATATCCGTAAATTCATTGGTGAAATCGGTACAATACAGTGAATTTTTGAGCACATGAAATGGAATCAGGTAATTGGCATGGAACTTTTTGAGTTCAAGTATTTTCCCTGATTGCATTTCTACACGCATGCTGCCGGGCCATTCGCCGTATCTGAAATACAGTTTTTTGATTTGTGTATGGTCTTTCTCTCCGTGTGATCGCAAAAAACTTTTAATTGATGAAAAATACAATGTGTTGCCATAAAAAGGGCCAAAAATGTATTTAATATTCCTGACAGCGGGATGGTTCATTTTTTGCAATTTCCTGATTGATTGCACCTGCGGAGGGATGCCAACAAAGGCGAGTTTTCCATTGAAGGTTTCCATCTGGGGTAAAATTTCATTGACAGAGCTGATGATGTATTTGCTTTGAGCGGCTTCCATTATGCCGGCTTTGGTGGTAGCAATGAATGGTTCTGTCAGCCATGGTTTGGTTTTTGACATGCGCAGGCTTACCACCCCATCAATGGCATTGGAATTCAGCAGATGGATTAACACAGCCGAAATCAGGCCGCCACTTGCAGCGTTACTTCTGATTTCCTCATCGGTGGCATAACCAATGTACATGTTTTCATACGGGCCGGTGTATTCATGAAAATGCGTGGTGTGTGGGTAAAAATGTTTCCGGTATGCAGGGAAATCAAAATGTTTTGCCGGGCAGGCAGCCCATATTTTATCTGCAAGCTTGTCATCCAGTTTACCGGTGATTTTGGGCAGGTATTTTTTTTCCTTATTGTCAAAAACAAGCTTTCCCCCTGACAATCCCACGCAGGTTCCACAGCGGCTGCACAATTCCGAGCGCATCACCTTATTTAACTTTTCAATGCTTTTCACAGACATAAAACTGGCGTATTCCTAATTCTGAAATCCATGTGCCCTGGCATTTATTGATGATCTTTTCACCCCATTTTTTCAAAAAGGGAGGCCCTACCGGTATCAATACAGCTCCTTTGTGCATCAGCAGTTTCCATCCAGACAATTCAAACATTTTTTTCACGCGTTTTGATGGCGGGAAACGATGAGGCCCTTCGCCGTGGCCACCAAACAAGGCTGTATAAACCTGGTATGGTATTTCACTTGTGGCCGGCGGGCAACTCAACACCATGCGGGCATCCCGCGTGCTGACACGATTCAGTTCTTTTAAAAACTGTACAGGCTCTTTGACATGTTCCAGGGTTTCAAGTGATAATACCCGGTCAAATGTATCATCTTCAAATGGTAAATCAGAATAGGTTTCAATTTTCACTTGTTTAACATAAGGCCTTGTTTTTTTCGCTTCTGCGATCAAGCCTCCGGATATTTCCGTATTTATTACATAAACTGTATTATTTTCTTTTAAAATATAATCATTGGCTTCACAATCGCGGCTGGTGATGTTGATCACTTGCATTCCATCAGCCAGATCAAGGTATTTGACACTTTCAGTGAAACGTTGGTCATGGGCATCTTTCACCCGGTTGTTTTCTTCAATATAAATGGAAGCCACATCATCCCAGTGTTTTTCCACATCCTTATCAGACCATTTATTGATAAATGTATGCTTGCTCATTTTACCGGCCTTCTGTTTAGTATGGCAATCTGGTCAGCTATCAATCCGATGAAAAACAAAAACATCCCCATGGTTGATATTAAGATGGCACTGTTTGGAAACTTACTGGCAATGAAATACCCTGTTATTCCCCACACGATACCAATTCCAAAAATGATGATGCTGGTTGGGAAAAATATTTTCAGGGGATTGAACAACATGATAATCCTGAATAGCAACAATATGGTTTTGGACCCGTCTTTGGCAAATTTTACGTTGCTTTTTCTGCCCACGCGCTCATCCACATGAATGGGAAAAGTGCCTATGGTGTATGCGTCTTTGAGAAATGCTATGGTTGAGGTGGTTGAGAAAGAAAACCCGTTTGGCATCATGTGCAACATGCTCAAAATAATCTCCCTGTCAAATCCACGGAATCCGGAATTGTAGTCCGGCAGTTTTTGTTCTACCAGATATTCACCAATTTTTTTAATGAGTTTTTTTCCTTTTTGCCTGCGCTTTACATGGTGAGAACCACTTTCCCTTTCCCCGATTACCATATCATAATCATCAAGCAATGATACCAGTTTTTCGAGGTATTTGGGATTATGTTGACCATCACTGTCAAGGATAACCACTTTTTTACCTGAAGCTTTGCGGATGCCTGACTTTAAAGCTGCCCCATATCCCTTGTTTGTGTTGTGGTTCACGAGCATTACAGGGTATTTTTCGATAATTTCTGCAGTATTGTCATCTGAACCATCATTCACATAAATAATCTCGTATTTTTCATGCAAATCCAGCTCAACAAAATTATCCAGCGAATGCGATATGGCCTTTTCCTCATTGTAGGCAGGAATAATTATGGATATTTCTTTTTTTGCCATTAGTCGTTTTTCATGTTGTTGTTATTACTGTTTCCAACTAAGATATGATTATAAATTTTGATATGAAATACGAAAAAGATAATTTTCATTACTTATGTTCAAAAGTAAAAAAACTTTCGAAACAATCCCAATCAAAGGCATTTCTAGAACATCCGGATGACAAAAGCGGCATCAGTTGGAATCAAGCATTGCAACAATAAAGAAAAACAGCATCATTAAAAGGATGTGTGTTTTTATTATATTTGCCATTGATTTATAACCATCATCGTTACCAATATGGGATCCGGCACACAAAAAATTCTCAAAACAGGCTCAATATTTTTTCTTATTGTCATTGTCGGTTTACTGTTTTTTTACCGTTTTTATAGCACTTCATTTGATCCGCCACAGGGTTTACATCAATGGAGGCAATGTGTAGGTGCAGGATACGCCATGAACTATTACAATTATGACCTGGACATTAAAGAAGCACGGATATATAATTTTTTGGGACAGGATCACACCACAGATGTTTCATTCACAGAATTGCCATTGCTCTATTATTCTGTCGCTGTACTGTATAAACTATTCGGCCCCGACGATTCAATATTCAGGATATTCAATGCATTGATATTTTTTGTAGGGTTGTTTCTGCTGTTTAAAACACTACTGTATTACATGAAAGACCAGTTTTGGAGCTTAATCATTGTGGTTGCCCTTTTCACCTCCCCGACACTGGTTTACTACACCAACAGTTTTCTGCCCAACACCACCGCTTTTGGCTTTGTGTTTATGGCACTGTATTTTTTGCATCGCCATCTGAAGAAAGGCAAAATTACCTGTTTGTACCTGGCTTCACTGTTTTACCTGCTTGCTGCCACCACAAAAGTTACATCCATAGTTTCGCTGCTGGGTCTTGTGGGGGCATTTGTGCTCATGCAATTGTTTGACAAGGATTTTAGGGCACAATACAATTATAAAAGATACATTATCCCATCATTAATACCATTTGCAGGCATAATAATATGGTACACTTTTGTGCAATGGTTTAACACCAAATATGGTGGCACAATATCGCCGCTTGAGCTCAGGGCAATCTGGAAACTGCCGCCGGATACAATTGCTGAAATATGGATAAAAATCCGCGATGTATGGCTGAACTCATATTTTCACGTTTCGTTGCTGTATTTAGCGCTTGGCAGCCTGATAACATCCATTGTCTTTTTCAAAAAAACCAACCGTTTTTTTTCGTTGGTGTTTTTCCTGTCGGTAATTGCCGGGACAGCCTTTTTCTTTTTCTTTTTCAGGTCTTTGTATAACCATGACTATTACCTGATCAATGTTTTTATAGTTGTTTTGTTTGCGTTGATCAATTTGTTTTACCTGGTCAAAAATCACTTGCCCCGGCTTTATAAATCAATCATTTTTAAAATTGCATTTGCACTTCTAATTGGCTATTATGCTTATGAATGCCGGCAAATGATTCATTTCAAACATGAGGGTTATCTTAATGCAATGCATGAAAAATGTTATTCGGGGTTTATCGGGATGGAAACATATAACAGGGAGCTTGGAATAGCTCCCAGGGACCCTGTTATCAGCATTCCGGATCCTTCCATTAACATCAGTTTGTACCTGATGAATCAACCGGGATGGACTGAGTTCAGATTGCCAAAATACAGAAAATCTTCACGTTATATAGGCTCAGATGGCATGAATTATTTCATAAGCAAAGGGGCTAAATATTTGTTTATTTCTGACCCTAATATCCTCAACGATAAAAAATACGACTATCTTTTTCCCTATATGTCAAACAAGATTGGTCAACACAAAAATGTGGCTGTTTTTGATCTCACCACACTTAATAGCGAGACACCATCAGATATTCATGACATAAAAGACGATATTTTATCAGGAAAAAGTCTTATATCAACTAAAGGGCCCGGCAGTTTTCATTTCAAAGGTTTCAAAACACAATATCCAAAGGAAAGGCTGGATACATCATTGGCTCACAGAAGCCAGATACATGGCTACAACAAGTTGTGCCGACTTTCGTCTGATTTTTTCAAGTTAAACCAGTGGTATGAACTGAGTTTTTGGTATTACAACAAAGGGAAACGCTCAGACGTAAACATGATAATTAATCAAATAGATAAAGATGAAAATCAGAAATGGACAGATTATTTTAGCATGAAAAGCAAAGCTAAAGAAGGTGGCTGGACATTAATTTCCCACTATTTTTACTGTCGGGATTATGCCAAAACACTCAAATTTACCCTTCATTGTGACTGTGATCCCGGTATTTATATTTATTTTACTGATTTTCTCATTAGACAATCAGATGCTGATGTGTATTACAGGATTAATGACAGTATATTATTTGCAAACAACCGACACAAGGTTTTTAATGATTTTGAAAATATTTTTAATGAATAAGATGCTATCTACAATTATGAATGAGCATATATTTCATTCCAAAACATTTAATCGAATAAACCATTTAGTTAACTAAACACCATTTGCTTTATCATATTTTATTATTAAGTTTGTATCGCAATGTTCAGTAATAGTAGATTATACCATGGTATCAGATATTGAAAAAGCATAAAAACCATCAAAGGCATTGTCAATTGTAGCATCGGTTTATAATGAAGCAGAGGGGGTAGAAATATTCCACAAAACCTTATCTGATACATTACAAAATATGCACATTGATTTTGAGGTGATTTTTGTAAATGATGGGAGTTCTGATGGTTCTGATATCATAATTGATAAACTTTCAAAATCATATGATCATTGCAAAGCCATACATTTTTCACGGAATTATGGTCACGAAGCAGCTATGATTGCCGGTATAGACCATGCCATTGGTGAAGCAATAATATGCATGGACGCAGATTTGCAGCATCCTCCATCCAGCATACCAGGCATGTATCAGGCTTATCAAAAAGGGACTGAAATTATTAACATGATACGTGAAGACAATGCCGATGCGGGATTTTTTAAATCATTTTTTTCCAAAATGTTTTACAGGATATTAAATAAAAATGAATACTCAATCTTTCACCTAAATTATTTATCTTTGCCGTTCAAA
>JBNGDT010000158.1:0-6125 GCA_049975305.1 Bacteroidales bacterium
GGGGCTTCAGCGTCAAAAATCGGCATCACCATGTCAATCATGTCATTAACTACAGCCATCACATCAACACAAATCGGACACCTGAAAAAAATATATTCTCACAAACAATTGTTGTTTTTCAGTATAGCATCATACCTGGTAGCCTTAATTATCATCCCGCTTTCATACCATTATTGGAGCATAATTCTGGGTATCATTATCTTCGGAATAGGTCACGGACTTATGACACCAAATTTTCAGACCATGCTTGTCAGTTATGCCACAATAAATGAAAGGGCTGCATTTATGTCTGTCAATGCGATGGTGTTGCGTATCGGGCAAACTGTGGGCCCCCTGCTTATTGGAATATGCTATTCTATGGGAAATTTAAGGACAAGCTTTTTTGGGGGAGCTGCCATGGCTGTAATCATGTTTTTTGTGCTGATTTTTTTCATCCAGGAGCCACCAAAATCAGAATGAAAAAGAATCCGGCTGGGGTTTGCTGTTTATTCTGTCTGTTCTTCAATTTCTTTCTCACACGCAAACAGTGCTTTCCTCAATTTGGGAGCATCATCAGCAATTTGAGGCCGTATTTGCTTCAGCGCACCATAGGCTGCTTCCAGTTGTGCTTTATTATAAGCATCGGTAAAAGAATATCCGTAATACAATCCCACAACAGCGCTGCCTTTATCTCTTCCTTTGTATTTTGCCAGCAAGCGTCCCTGCAAATCAACAATACGTACTTCAACCTCTACAACACGGGACACTACCTGCAAAGGCAACCCCAGCACATTAAAAAAGTACAAAGTCATGCCTGACGCTATCAAAAAAACCAAGGCCGTCTTTTTGCTCCAATACCCTGCTGCTGTAAAACACACTGCCATATTTATCACCATAGAGATTCATGATGTTGCTTTTCCATAAACAACCTGAATTCATTTTCCCCAACAAATTCAGCTGTATATTCATTGCCGGCATACAATTACAATGCCGGCAATGTTAGATCAATGGGTGATGGCGGGCACTGTATTACCATGGGGCTCCATGAACGGATCCTACCAACAAAACCATCGAATATCCAACTATTAATTTTTCATAGCGTAAAATGTAGGTGAAATAAACAGGTTTCACATCGGTCATCCCTTAAACACAGCTCTTTCCTTAGAAAAGTGACCCAGGGAGGAATCGAACCCCCAGCCTTCAGAACCGGAATCTGACGTTCTATCCAATTGAACTACTGGGCCAATAATTTCAACAAAAATACAAATTTATATTGTAACGAAAATTTTATATTTTTATGTTTCGGTTTGGTAAGTTGAAAGATATTAATCAAAACTGATGTAACAGACTGTGTGGAATGGTTATGAAAAAAAATATTCTATTATACGTTGCTGTAATACTTGGGATTTTACTTTTGCCGGGAGCATCAGGTGCTCAAAGTAAAGCAACACCCGATTACGACCTGATATTGGCAGCAGATGCCGGAAGCATGAAACACGTTCGTATAGCCATACTCGAAGGTGCTAACATCAATGCCAGGACGGAAGATGGTGTTACGCCCCTGATGTATGCTGCCCAAAATGGATACCTCGACATTGTTGAATTTTTGGTGGATCTGGGGGCAGATGTCAATGCGAAACCATACATTTCAAACCGGACAGCCCTTATGTCCGCCGTTGAAAATGGTTACGTTGAAGTTGCTGAATTTCTTATCCGGCAAGGGGCTGATTTCACCATACGGGATTACCGTAACCGGCATCTCATGCACAAAGGGGCGTTATGCGGTTTCTGGGAAATGTGTGATATGCTTCTGTATTACGACCTGCCTGTTGACCCAGTTGATATAGACAACAGAACCCCGTTGATGTTGGCTGCTTTTGATGGATACGATTCAACCGTCAACATCCTCATCGAAAACCACGCCTGGGTTAATCACACCGATACCGTTGGTAACACTGCTTTGCACATGGCTGCACAAAACGGACATAAGAATGTTATTAAAACCTTGCTTGATGCCGCTGCAAAAGCAAACATAAAAAACAACAACGGTTTTACCTCACTTGACATTGCAGTTATGAACGGCCGGCTTGACTGTAGTAAAATCATGGTTGAAAATGGTGCCACCATCAACGATTCCATTACACCATCATTCAATCAACTAACCCTTGCAAAAAAATCCGGCAACAGAAAACTTATTAGGTATCTAAAAAAACAAGGCGCCACTCCTAATTACAGACCTTATATCAATAGCGTTGGATTTGGAACTTCCATCCTGATAAATGGACAAAATACATTTATGACAGGCATTGTAAGCTTGCACGAAGACAAATACAATCTGAATCTTGAGTTGTTTGCAGGAGCAAGGATAAAGTCTGTGATGGTTCCGCTGCCGATATCAAGATACGAAACTTATAGGTTGTATGAAACCAGGATCATTAGTGGTATCGGTCTGACCAAAGATTTTACTCTCCTAAACCCTATTTCCGGCTGGAGATATGGTTTTAACCTCGGGATACAACAACTATTCACAAGCGCTGAATACAAAGGATACAGGCCAAATCCGGCGAATGAATTTTCAACAGGATACAAAACAGGATTGTTTGCCAAATATGATTTCTTTAAAATTACTGCCGGATATAAATACCTTGATATGCCTATACACGAATACAAACCACACCATTTTATGCTCAACATACATTTTTATCTGCGTTTCAAAAAAGATATTTATGAAAACATCCTGATATAAAAATAATAATGAATAACCGTTTACAGAACACTTAAATTTAGAAAATGAAAAGAGTTTACGAATTAGAGTACAAAAGTAATTGAAACTGGAATTTGGAAATTTGGTTGTATATACCGAACCATCTTCCAAATTTCAAGTTTCTAATTTCTAATATCAAACCGTGAATGGGTACAATAATGAAAAAACACCTGCACATAATCACTGTACTTGTCCTGCTTGTGTTATTACCTACAGGTTGTGAAACCTATGATTATGATGTAGATTATGGAAACATTGATTGTGATGATTGTTATGTTGAGAAGCCTCAATACAGTTACCTCAGGATAGATTTCAGTGAGGATATAAACGATACCGTATGGTTTGAAGTTTTTCGCGGGTATGTTGACAATTCAGAGCTATACCTGACGGAATGGGCAACTGAAACACCCTTGTTTTTGTATCAAATGCCTGTTGATAATTATTACGCGATAAAAGCAACCTATTGGAAAGATTCTACATCTATATCTGTGATTGATGCTGATGAATTAAAAACGCATTTCATTAAAAATTACTGTGATGAAAATTGTTACATCATCAGCGGTGGCAATTTTAATGTAGAATTAAATGACTGGT
This sequence comes from Bacteroidales bacterium, assembly GCA_049975305.1. Taxonomy (GTDB): domain Bacteria; phylum Bacteroidota; class Bacteroidia; order Bacteroidales; family ML635J-15; genus JAQIBY01. The sequence goes on from JBNGDT010000158.1 coordinate 3,338, forward strand.
AAAAACAAAAATAAATATACCGGCATCCAGGTATATACCGGCAATGGGAAAGGCAAAACCACTGCAGCACTTGGGTTGGCAATAAGAGCCGCCGGACATGGAATGAAAACCTGTATCATCCAGTTTATGAAAGGTTCCGGTAATAAATACGGTGAACATCAGGTTTTATCAGAAATGGATGCCATTGATTTTTTCCTTGTCGGAACCAATGAATGCATCAGGAAAGAAGATGTGACTGAAAAACATATTAAGGCCGGTGAAAAAGGCTTAATATTGACCAATCACATCATGAAAAATAACAATTACGATGTATTAATCCTTGATGAGATCAATGTTGCCATGTGGTTCGGCATTGTGGATAAAAATGCAGTTTTGGATATCCTTGACAACAAACCGGATACCATGGAAATTGTGCTTACAGGGCGGTATGCCCCGGAAGAAATAATACAAAAAGCAGATTTGGTAACTGAAATGAATCTGATTAAACATCCTTTTGAACATGGAATGAAAGCCCGTATTGGCATCGAATATTAATTAAATTTTAACAACGATTACATTAGATTAAAAAAAAAATTGTATCTTTGAATTAACAGATAAATGATTATTAACATAAAACGATAACACACTATGAAACGTATTTTTACTTCATTGATCCCCATTCTTCTATCTGGCATTACTTTTGGCCAGACAACCATCAGCTTTCAGGAAACTGAAACGCAACTTAAAGTAAAAACATCAACATCCACTAACCTGCAGGTGGAGAACAAAATCAAAAACATTGAATTTGTAGAACACAATACAGAAACGGGCAATTTTTCAGAACTTGTACTTGAAAATTATATTAAGAATCTGTCAGGGACGCCAGGAACCCCTTCCCTGCCTGTACACACACGACTGATTGAAGTTCCCCATGGTGCTGAAATTGTGGTCACTGTCACAGACTTCGACGAAACCATTTATGATTTAAACAATTACGGACTCAATAAAATTACACCGTTACAGCCTTCTTATTCAAAAAATGCTGATCCGGAAACTATTGTGTTCCATTACGATCAGGAGCTTTATAATTCGGATACATGGATAGAACCCGAAATTGCCACAGCAAGCATAAATGGTGTAATGCGTGGTGTTAACATCGGACAAATTACCATTAATCCATTCAGGTATAACCCGGGTACTAATCAACTGGCTGTATTGAACAACATCAAAATTGACATCAGTTTTGAAGGCGGTGACCTGGTACAAACCAACAATCAGAAAGAAAAATATTATTCACCTCAGTTTTCACCAATTTACAACATGTTACTCAACTATGATGCACCCGCAAGTAAAGATACTTTTACTGCGTATCCCATCAAATATGTTATTGTAGCAAACCGTGTATTTGAAACCACCCTGCAGCCATTCATTGAATGGAAAACAAAATCAGGGTACAATGTCATTGAAGCCTATACAGATGTGGTTGGAACAACAACCACTGCTATTCAAAATTACCTCCAGGGATTGTATGATGCTGGAACTCCTTCTGACCCTGCTCCTACTTACGTGCTGATTATAGGCGACCATGATGGCAGCTACAATGTTCCTGCTTTTGATGGTGAAACAGGAACTCACATTACAGACTTATATTATGGATGTTACGATGGTCCAGGCGATAACATTCCGGATTTGTATCTGGGAAGGATATCTGCCAACAGCACAACGGAATTGCAGGCTGCACTTAATAAAATCCTCCCTTATGAGCAATATACCATCCCTGATGGATCTTACCTTAACAAGTGTATGCTGATTGCAGGAGTGGATGGCACTTTTGCTCCCACACACGGAGACGGTACCATTAGCTATGGCATTCGTGAATACTTTAATACTGCACACGGCTTTACTGATATCTTTGCATACTATTATGCTTACACAGAGGGGGATTATCATGTCATGAGTTCCAACAACAGTGGTGCTTCTGCTGATATAAAAAGTAAAATCTCCGCTGGCGTGGGATTTGCCAATTATACAGCGCACTGTTCTTATGACGGCTGGGCTGATCCCAGTGTAACAAGAAGCGATATTGCTACATTCAACAATCAGGATGAATACCCTTTTATGATTGGCAATTGTTGCCTTTCTTTCGAGTTTAATCAAAACGATGCCTTTGGGGAAATGCTGCTTTATGCAGAAAATGAAGGCGCTATCAATTATATAGGCACATCAAACTCATCTTACTGGGATGAAGATGTTTATTGGGGTATAGGACTCACCAGTCTGGGCATCACCGAAGCCAATGTCCCCAACCACAATTACAGTAACACAGGGCAAGGTGGATATGATGGCATTTGGCACGAACATGGAGAAAGCTTTGACCAGTGGTTCTTTACAGGAGGCCAGATGGTATTTTGTGCAAACATGCAGGTTGAATCGAGCTCATCACCGAGGAAACAATACTACTGGGAAATTTACCACAATTCAGGTGATCCATCCCTGATGCCTTACATGACAGAACCAGATGCACTTACCGTAAACTATACGAATCCCTCTATCGGTGCCACCTCCCTTACAGTCAATACCGAATCATATACCTACGTTGCCATTTCACAAAACGGCCTGCTCCTTGATGCCAAATGGAGCGGGTCCGGCACAAGTGTAAATCTGAGCTTTTCTGCTTTGACCGGAGATCAAGCAAGCATCGTGGCTACAAAACAAGATAAAATTCCTCACATTTACGATTTCACGCCCATTTCTCCCAATCCGCCTGTAGCCGATTTTTCAGCAGATTATACAACCATTACCGTAGGAG
>JBNGDT010000159.1:0-6076 GCA_049975305.1 Bacteroidales bacterium
TCAAGTTATTAACAATCAACAAAATATATTAACAGAGGTTTTTAGAGATGCCCATTTATTAACCGTTGTTAACAATTTAATTTACAAATTTCAAACTTTTGCGACTTTGCGCCATTGCGGTGAGAAGCTACTTTTGCTTACGCTGATTAGTTACCTCAAAAATAGTGAAACACATTAAATTCTCAAACCCTGTTGTCCGATAAAACTATTTTCCATAACCTAACCATATTTAGAAAGATTATGAATAAATATTTGTATCTTTTGCCACATGAAAAAATGCATTGCCCTGATACCGTTGTTGTTGGCTTTATCCATGGCCTCGCATTCCCAACATTTCAGAGCCAAAAAATGCCTGACCGGGATGGCAGAGCAAAAAACGGAACGCTATACAGGTAATGGGATGTTGTACACCGTGTTGGATGAACAACGTGATTTAGACACCTTGCCCCAAAAAAACGGCTTTTTGACCTGGCTGACACAAAAACCAGCGTTGTATTCTGCTTCTGATGAATACAATGTGGTTCTGAATCCCGTGTTTAACTTCCAGTATTGGCACTCCGGTCAAAATGCCGGCTACTTTAACAGCAGGGGAGCAGAAATTCATGGTGATTTTCATAACCGCATCTTTTTTCACACCAGTTTTTATGAAAATCAGGGACGGTTTCAGGATTACCTGAATGATTATGCCGATACCTATGGGGTGTTGCCCGGATATGCCCGTATGAAGCCCTATAATGCCAGCGACTGGGATTATGCTTCTGCGTATGGCAGTGTTCAGTTTAATGCCGCTGAACAGCTTAAATTCAGGCTGGGCCATGACAAACTGTTTATTGGTGAAGGCCACCGGAGTTTGTTTTTATCTGATGCTGCGTTTCAGCAATTGTTTTTTCAAACCAGCATTGACTTGGGACAATTTAGGTTTACCAACATTACACTGCAATGGATAAATCCCAATTTCAACAACCTGATGCAATGGGATACCGAACAAAGCACTGAAGGCAATTACCAGCGCAAAACCAACAGCATCAACATGCTAGAATGGCAAATAAGCGATGCATTCAGGCTGGGATTTGTTGAGGCTATTTTGTATAAACCTGAAACCGGGTTTGACCTCAACATGATTAACCCATGGTTGTTTTTCCGGGCCTCCATGGTCAGGCAAAATTCAGGCAATAACATCCTGATGGGGCTGGATGCGTTGTATGCCTTTGACAATGCGGATGTTTATGCACAGCTTATGATTGATGATGTGCAATCCACAAACATGGGGATATCCAATCCGTACAACCGCTTTGGATGGCAGATAGGAGCAATGTATTACGATGTTTTCGGTGTTCAGAACCTGCATGTGCGTACCGAACACAATTACATACGTGCCATGAGTTACGCCGAATCCATGCCTGAAATATCATGGACACATTACAATCAAAACGCTGCTCATCCGGCCGGAAACAACTTAATGGAATTCATCGCTATAGTTCAATACCGCTGGCGCAATCTGCCCCTCAGTTGTCAATTGAATTACATGGAATACGGAGATGAACATAACGAATCGTTGGTGCCTGCAGATTTCAATTTCCCCGGCGGGTTTTTAGCTGGTGATACAAAGCGTTTTGTGTTTGCCGATGTAGAAGCCGGGTATATCATTAATCCCGTATGGCACTGGATTGCCTATGCTGGTATTAGTTATCGCCACGATGGCAGTGATGAAACTTTATGGGTACACATTGGAACACGAACAAACATTCACCGCTTAATAAGGGATTTTTGATGAAAAATTTTTCCCGGCATACCATTACACTGAATTTACTGTTGTTGATTATGATGACGGGGTTTGCACAAGATTGGCTGCATACCGGGATGACCGAAAGCAATCGTTTGTTGCTGGAACAAAGGAAACTTCAAAACCCGCTAACAGAGCATAGTTCGGTGAATTTATACGGCATGTCTCCTTATGACAGCCTGGCAGCAAAGTTTTCACAACTGCAGGTAGTCACGGATAATTTGTATTTCAGTTTTTACCCATCGTTTTATCTGAGTGCGGGTTTGCTCAAAGACAAAAATTTTGTCAGCAACAACAGCCTGGGTTTCAATGCTGACATCGCATACAATACGTCAGGACATACCCTTGCTATGCATGCCGGCGCGGAAGTATTTGCAGGAGTACAGCCCTATTACATGCGTTTGCTGATGCAAAAACGGCAACTGGTACCAGGATATCTGTCTTTCAAACACATAAACAGACACTGGAACCTGGCTTATCTACCGGATGTGTATGTACATTATCAGAGCCCGTGGATTGTAAACATTGAGGCTGGCATGGGGAAACAATTTATTGGTGATGGGTACCGGTCTCTGTTTGTTTCACGCAACAGCGCTCCCTATCCGTATGCCCGCATGAGTGCTGATTTCAACAATGTACATTATCAGATGAACTGGTTGTGGTTGAACAATTCAGATTTGCAAAATTACAATCCAACGGAAAAAAAGTATGCCCTGATGCATTATCTGAGCTGGAACATGCATCCCCGTACATCTGTAGGCTTGTTTGAAAGCATCGTGTGGACAGGCGAAAACCGGACAGGGTATGAATTGCAGTACCTGAACCCGTTTATCTTTTTCCGTCCGGTGGAATACTCCATTGGCAGTGGTGACAATGCCTTGCTGGGGGTGAATCTGCGTGTTAAGCTAATCAAAAACTTGTTTTTTTACACGCAGTTTATGATTGATGACATAAAAGTTGGTGAGCTGGCTAATGACATCAGGCACCGGCTCAATCCTGATGATGATGGTTTTTCTTACGGCTGGTTTGGAAACAAATATGCAGGGCAGGCCGGCCTGAAATATCATGATGCTTTTGGCATGGATGGCCTTTATTTGCAGCTTGAAACGAATGCCGTGCGGCCATTTGTGTATGCACACCATAATGTTTCACAGGCATATACGCATACATATCAGGCACTGGCTCATCCGCTCGGGGCAAATTTTGCTGAAATTATGGGTCGTGGTGCCTACAGGTCTGGACAATTTCGTATAGACTTAATGGGCATCTATGCAAAATCCGGCCTGAGTGATGACAACAACAATCAGGGCGAAAATATCTTTTATCCTGTCAGCGACGGTCCAAATCCTTACTATATTCCAGCACGTACTTATGGCAATGAAATCCTTCAGGGCACACCTGTGGACTTGCTTTACCTGAAAGCGGATGCCTGCTGGATTGTTACCAGGCAAAACAATCTGGAACTTTTTATTTCCGGCTTCTACAGAAAAGGCTGGGAGTCTTGTGCAGTGGAAATTGTGGATTACGGCGTGCTGGTAGGCGCTCGAACACATCCTTCATTGTTGAGTGAAATGTTTTAGTAACCCGGGGTCACAGAAATTTATTTTTTAACAAATGTAGCAACAAAAATAAAAAAATATAAGCTTATGTCATTGAATAACTGCATCTTAATAAAGTAAAATCCGTTTCAACCCGAATATTAAAGGGACGACTACTAATAGAGGCAATCAATCAGATTGGAGTTTTTACCCTGAGATTAGAAGGTTACAAAATGATAAGTATTATTAATTGTTTAGATGGCCAATTCATTTTATCTTTTCAATCGAACAACAGGTTTCTGCTTTCGGAGATAATTCGTATATTTGGTATCGCAAAACAGCATCAGGTGAAAATACAGAACAATACATCACATAACGTGCGTGAACTGGTAAAACTTTTACCAAAGAAACCGGGTGTATATCAGTTTTACGACAGAAACAACAGATTGCTGTATGTGGGGAAAGCCAAAAACCTTAAAAACCGGGTTAGCAGCTATTTCACCAAAAAACACGAGAACAACCGCACTGCCGTGATGGTCAAACGCATTCATGATATTAAGCACACGGTAGTTGAAACAGAAACGGATGCTTTGTTGCTGGAAAACAGCTTAATCAAACAACATCAACCACGGTACAATGTGATGCTGAAGGATGACAAAACCTATCCCTGGCTGGTGATAAAAAACGAAGCTTTTCCCCGTGTGTTTCTCACACGAAATGTGATTAAAGACGGCTCTGAATATTTTGGACCTTATACGTCAGTGCGTATGGTACGTACACTGCTTGATTTCATACGTCAGCTTTACCCGCTGCGCACATGTAAATACACTTTGAGCGACAAAAACATCAAAGCAGGAAAATACAAACGCTGCTTAGAATATCATATCGGGAACTGCCTTGCCCCCTGCGAAGGATTGCAAAGCAAAGCCGATTACGATGCAAACATCGATAATGTGCGAAACATCATCAAAGGGAACCTTAACGATGTACAGCAATACATGCAAAAGCAAATGGAAAACAAAGCGGCTGAATATAAATTTGAAGAGGCAGAAACGATACGGCAAAAAACAGAGCTGATAAACAATTACAAAGCAAAATCCACCATTGTCAATCCGAAACTGGATAAGATTGATGTGTTTGGCTTTGCAGAAGACAAACATTATAGTTTTATCAATTATTTAAGAATTTCAAACGGGGCCATCATACAAACGCATACACAGGAAATCAGTAAACGCATAGATGAACAGCCTGAAGACATCCTGGCTACAGCCATGCACGAAATCCGAGATAAAGTAAACAGTACCGCCAAGGAAACACTTGTTTCCATGGAATTGCACTTTGTTCCCGCAGGCATAAAATTGACTGTTCCGCAACGCGGGGACAAAAAAAAGTTGCTTGATTTATCTGTGCGCAACGCAAAATACGCGATGCTGGAAAAACACAAGCAAATTGAACACACCAATCCGGAAAAACACCGGCAACGCATTCTTGAAACACTGCAATCCGACCTTAAGATGGACAGCCTTCCCACTCACATCGAATGTTTTGACAACAGCAACATACAGGGACATCATCCGGTAGCAGCGTGTGTGGTTTTTAAGAACGCCCGTCCACAAAAGAAAGCATACCGGCATTATAACATAAAATCCGTTTCAGGGCCCGATGACTATGCTTCCATGACCGAGGTAATCACACGCAGGTACAAACGCTTACTTGGAGAAAAGCAAAGCCTACCTCAACTGATTATCATAGATGGTGGCAAAGGCCAGCTGGGCGCTGCTGTAAAAGGTTTGAAAAATTTACATCTTGAAGAAAAAATTACCATTATCAGCATTGCCAAACGATTAGAAGAAATATTTTTTCCCGATGACCCGGTGCCATTGTACTTAGATAAAAACAGCGAATCACTTAAGCTTATACAACATGCCCGTGATGAGGCTCATCGTTTTGGGATTGCTTTCCACCGTAACAAACGCAGCAAAGCATTCATCACATCCAACCTTACTAATATCCCCGGTATCGGGGAAAAAACTGCTGAGATGTTGCTAAGTGAATTTGGTTCCGTTGAACGCATACGAAAGCAACCTGTTTCGGAGCTGGAAAAAATAGTAGGAAAAAGTAAAGCCAAACGTATTAAGGAAACCATCGGCTCATAAAACAAGGAATCAACTGCAATTCAAAGCATTTCTTCCAGTACTGTCAAATAAATCATAGAAATATCCAATGGGGATTAAGGTTTCAGATTTCGAATAATCATACACTTTTACGGTCAGTTTTATACGTGGTTTGTATTTTTTGAACCGGTCATCAGTGTCCAGGTTAAGCCTAATGTTTCCGCTGTTGATATCACCAACAATTTTGATGTAATAATCACTGTTGGTTGATTCACTTGCTTTATTAAAATTGGTTTTCGGCAGGCCGGGAATGTATCCGTCAACACCAAAAAAAGTAACCCCGGGGTTGTTGTCTTTGGGATAAAATGCAGAGACATCAGCATTCAGCGCCTGGGATAAAAATGTTCTGTGGCTTTTTTCACAGAATCAGCTAAATCCTGCGGAAACTCATCCCTTTCACTGTATTCTGTAAAAAAAGTACCGTCTTCTTTGCTCATGCTAAAGTTTTCCACCAATTCATCTTCAACAGCTACCTGCATGTAATAAATCTGACCTGTTTTTTTGAGCAGAGGCTAAGATTACCAATAAAAATAAAAAATGAATACTCAATCTTTCACCTAAATTATTTATCTTTGCCGTTC
>JBNGDT010000160.1:0-6043 GCA_049975305.1 Bacteroidales bacterium
GCTCAAGCGTCAGTGGTTTGAAGCGATGACTGTTGAATAACTACAATAACCAGTGTGTATTTTAAAAACCAGGTAAACCCATAGTAGCTTATTCGTGGGAAAGTTCCCGGTTCAAAACCATCTCTTGGGCTAAACAGGTTAAGGATTTCCGGCCTGATGAAAGCCGCGAAAACGGTTGCTGCAGCATTGATTCCGGGTGTATTTGCATATGCATCGATTATAATTCCCAAAACAAAACCGGTGATCAACAAAAGCCATTTTGGAGATTCAAAAGGCAAAAGCAGCAGAAAAAGGAGATAAAAAGAGGGATTAAAGTACCTGCCAAGTTGCATTTCATTGAAAATGAACACCTGCAAAAGAATGCAAACAATAAACAACAGGCTATATTTTGGTATCCATTTAATCATTTGAGTTTTCCAGCTTATTTTGTTCTTCTGATAAGGGTAATTTTATGACATACACTAAGTGTAACTGTTTAAAATCAGTGGCAAGTTGTATTTGAATGTCCCAAAAAGGGGAGTTTTTAGTCTTTATTGCTTTTGATACGGTTCCTACAAGTTTATTCTCAGGAAAGGAAGTGCTTAATCCACTAGTTAAAATGGTATCCCCCGTGTTCACATCAACGTAGGCAGGTATGTCATTAAGTTGGGCGTATTGGTAAGATTGGCCATCCCAGCTTAAAGAACCGAAATAGTCGTTTCTTTTGATTTTTACACTCAAATGAAAACGTGTGTTGATGATGGGAATGACAGTGGCATAATGAGGTGATGTGTTTTCAACCAGTCCGATTACGCCTGCATTTCCCATAACCGCCATCTGTTTTTTCACACCGTGTTTTTCACCTTTATTGATGGTGATGTAATTTTTTTGTTTAAATACCGATGCATTTACAACATCGGCGGTTATGTATTCCGGGACATATTCCTTGTCCTTGTGATTGATATTTTCCAGTTTGCGATGTAAACTGAGATTTTCTTTTAATAGGTTTTCATTTTCTTTTTTTAAAGAAAAGTAATACATAAGGTTCGACCATTTTTCAGATGTGTATCCTAAAACACCTGTAGATGCGTTAATGAAAACAGCGTTGTGATAATGGTTTTGAGAAACAATAAAGGCAATAGCTGTTCCTTCAAGGATCAGGAAAAGAAAAACAGCGTAATATTTTACCAATAACCTGAGTAATTTTCTCATAAAAAAGGATTATCTCAGCAAAAAATGGAATTTATCCACATTTTTAAGTGCAATAGCTGTTCCTCTTGCCACTGCATGCAAAGGATCTTCAGAAACGTTTACCGGAATGTTAATTTTTTGTGATAATCTTGCGTCCAGCCCTCTTAGCAATGCACCGCCGCCGGTAAGATACACTCCATGATTGTATATGTCAGAATACAATTCAGGCGGAATTTCTTCCAATACGCCCATAATTGCTGTTTCAATCTTTGAAATGGATTTGTCCAGACAGTGAGCAATTTCCTGGTAAGAAACGGGAATTTCTACTGGCAGTGCAGTCATTTGATGTGGCCCTCTGATGAGATATTCTTCCGGGGGATTTTCTATTTCTGTCATGGCAGCTCCAACTTTTATTTTTATTTGTTCAGCGGTACGGTCACCGATTTTAATGTTGTGCTGGTGACGCATGTACCCCATGATATCATCGGTAAGTTCATCGCCAGCAACACGAATGGATTTATTACAGACTATTCCACCCAGTGAGATGACAGCTATTTCTGTTGTTCCTCCGCCGATATCAATAACCATGGATCCATCAGGGGCTTCCACATCAACACCTATACCAATAGCGGCGGCCATCGGTTCGTAAATTAGATATGCCTCACGGGCCCCGGCGTGTTCTGAGGAATCACGTACCGCCCTGATCTCCACTTCAGTACTGCCCGAAGGGATACAAACCACCATTTTTAGTGATGGTGTGATCAGTCGTTTCTTCTTGTTTATCATTTTGATCATGCCCCTGATCATCATTTCGGAAGCATGAAAATCTGCAATTACACCATCTCTTAACGGACGTATGGTCCGAATGTTTTTATGTGTTTTTCCGTGCATTTGCTGTGCCTTATGGCCGATAGCAACTAATTTTCCGGTTTTTTCATCCAACGCAACAATGCTTGGTTCATCCACAAGGATTTTATCGTTGTAGATTATGACTGTGTTCGCTGTGCCAAGATCAATGGCAAGTTCTTGAGTTAAAAAGGAAAATAAGCCCATTGTATTTTTCTTTAAGTGCTAAAAATAATAAATATTTTAATGTTTAAAATGTCTGATGCCTGTAAATATCATTGTCATGTTATTTTCATTGCAATAATCAATGCTTTCCTGGTCTCTGATTGAGCCGCCAGGTTGAATAACGGCAGTAATGCCAGCTTTGCAGGCAATTTCTACGGAGTCCTTAAAAGGGAAAAATGCATCTGATGCCATCACAGCACCGTTGAGATCAAAATTGAAATGTTTGGCTTTATCAATGGCCTGTTTCAGGGCATCTACTCTCGAGGTTTGTCCCACACCACTGGCGATGAGTTGCTGGTTTTTTGCCAGTACGATGGCATTGGATTTGGAATGTTTAACAATCTTATTTGCAAAAAGCATATCATTAATTTCCAATTTATTAGGCTTTTTATTGGTAACTGTTTTTAAATCGGCACCGGTTTCTGTTTTGAGATCGCGATCCTGAGATAAAACGCCGTTTAATATGTTTCGGAACTGGTGTGGTACCGGCGATTTTGCTTTATGATGCACAAGAATAATACGGTTTTTTTTCTGTTTCAACGTGGCAAGCGCCTCATCTGTAAAACCAGGGGCAATGATGACCTCGAAGAATATTTTATGCATTTCTTTGGCTGTTTCAGCATCCAGAATGGTATTGGTAATAATGATGCCGCCAAAAGCAGAAACCGGATCCCCTGCAAGTGCATCTTTCCATGCCTGTGTTAGATTTTTACGTGTGGCCAGGCCGCAAGCATTGTTGTGTTTCAGAATCGCTACTGTGGTATCCTGAAAATCATGCATAAGCGATACGGCTGCATCAATGTCCAGTAAATTGTTGTATGATATTTCTTTGCCGTGCAGTTTATCAAACATGGCATCAAAATCACCAAAGAAACTGGCTGTTTGATGTGGGTTCTCTCCATATCTCAGAGGCCTTGGATGATTGTAACTTTGCCGGAAAGCTGATAGTCCATCCTGATCAAAATAATGATATATAGTGGTATCGTAATCCGATGAGATAGCAAATGCTTCCATGGCAAAAGCCTTTCTTTCTTCTTCGCTGCTTTCGCCTTGTTTATCTTTAAGTAAATTGAGCAGTTTTTCATATTGTGATTGATGCGAAACAATCAATACGTCTTTGTAATTCTTGGCTGCAGCTCTGATCAGCGAGATGCCACCAATGTCAATTTTTTCAATAATATCCTGATGTGATGCGCCGGAAGATACTGTTTCCTCAAAAGGATAAAGGTCAACAATAACAAGATCAATATCCGGTATGTTGTGGGCAGATGCGTCTTTTATATCCTGCTTTGAGTCTCTTCGCTTAAGGATGCCCCCAAACAGTTTTGGATGCAAGGTTTTTACCCGTCCACCCAAAATAGAAGGATAGGATGTGAGATCTTCAACCGGAGTAACATCAGCTCCACATTGTTTTATGTATTTTTCTGTCCCCCCTGTAGAGTAAATATGTACTTCAAGTTCCTGTAACTTTTGGATTATTGCATCCAGACCTTTTTTATGGAATACTGAAATCAGTGCAGATTGTATTTTTTTCATCGGTTTATAAACTTGCTCTTACTTATTTTTGGTTAAAATTTAAGCTGCAAATTTATGAAAATAAGGCTTTAATTCAAAGTTTATGGAAATGTTTTATTTTGTTCGGATGTAAAATCGTTTTGTTCCTGTTAACATTAGTTGATATTTTTGTGAATGTTACATCTAATAAATGAATTTAAGTTTAATTGCAAAGAACCTGTAGATTTGCTATTTTCGCATTATAATAAAAAGTCAGTAATCATAATGGCCATTATATCAGCGCACGTATTTTTCTGTTCCTTTATTTTGGCGCAGCATGACAGTATTAAAATGGTTGAATTTGATTTATCATATAATTTTAAGGATGGAGTTTATTTGAATTTTCAACAATTCCGAATAAATTCGCCTGTTTCTTTTTCAAGCACAAACCTTCCTGATCCGGCAATCAAATCACCCGGGGATGCTTTATTATCAGCAAGGAAACTTAGTTTTTTTGATGATTATGGCATAAAACAAACCGTCCCCATTGACAGCATTTGGGGATATGCTTATAACAATAAGATATATGTTTATTGGGCGGGAAATTTTGATCTTATCCTTTACATTGGAAACATAAGTTATTTTGTTGCAAAAGTTCAGGTCAGATACAATAACAGAATTGATCCCTTTTATGATCCATATTATGTTTATACCGGGCCAACAAGTTACGTTACAAATCAAACCTTGCAAATGCTGCTGGATACAGAAACTGGAAATATGTACAACTTTGAACCGGAAAATGTCCTTCATTTAATTAAGGATAATCCTGACTTATACAAAGCATATTCAGACCTCTCAAAAAGAAAACAACGGAAATTAATGTTTTATCATATACGCCAATACAATGAAAGTCAACCGCTTTACTTCCCTGCTGAATAGTCTTAGTCTGTTTGCAGGTTATATATTATTTGCTGAACAAGCCAATGCACAAATAAGATTTCCGGTACCTTCACAACAGGAAATCCGTAATTTTGAAAGCAGCAAAACCTATATTGTGAAGGAAGACAAATTAATTTCCGATTATAATCTTGCCCTGGAAGATGCAGTTCAAAAGCACTGGCATGCAACAGATGCCGAAGTCATTAGTTCTACAGAATTTAAAAACATGAGAACGGATGAATCAGCGTCGTTTGTGTATATGAACCAAGTGCATTTTAAAGAGGATAAGACATTAACAGCTTATGAATATTTGTTTCTTTCCATGGGGGATAAATCCGGCGATATAGATGACATGCCGGATTTATGTGCTGTTCCGCTGGCAGTAAAAGGAACCAAACAAGAGGAGTTTGTGTATAAAATTGGTTTGATTCTGGAATTTATGCAGGGACATGTCAGGGTGTGTAAAAACCATCCGGACCTGAATGAAAAAGACGTGATAAATTTTTATTCATCACGGGAAATTAGTTTGGATGATAAAAAATTGTGGCTTTTAAAAAATGAAGTTGAAGCCGATATTCGTAATCAAACAGAGATGGCATCAATTTATCCTTATGAATTTCAATTTGTTGATAAAGAAGACATAAAAGCTGCCATAGACCAAGTGCGTGATGATATTCTTATTCTGCATCTCACTAAAGCGGGAGAAAACAGGTATTGTTTTAAGCTTATTGTAACTGCAGGAAAGGGTGGTTTGTATTTTTATGATTACCACAGAACCAAAAAACAGAAACCTTCATTGCTGCTCAAAACAGACATTAAAAAATTTATTCATTGATCCGGAACGTAATATTTTTGTCCGTTGGGTCTATTTTGAAATACTATGATTGCAATATGAAGCCCCACCTAAAAGACTACCCTCTTTTTCACATTTGCATCCACCACGAGGCTTAAAAGAACACTTAGAACAATTAATACCAGTGCAACTTTCGCCTGATAATGAAATAGTTAAATTATTATTTGCATATTTTAAAACGGGCGATCTAAAAACAACATTATGTTTTTCATCATCCATTAAGATTAATCCATCTCCTTCAATATATTCATTGCCAATAGAATCTTTATAATATTTAAAGTTACCCATATTTTCGATATCTTTACATATAGAAATTTTTTTAAAATGATTAATTAATTCATCCGAAATGCTTTCTAAGTTGTTTATATCATCCACAACAATTTTTGTTTTATCAGTTTGACAACTAAAAACAAAAAATACCAAACCTATCATTATTATATACTTGTTCATAATTAATTTTAATGATTACTTAATGTTATACCTAAATTCATTTAGCTAATTCCTGCTATAAGAAGT
>JBNGDT010000161.1:0-6039 GCA_049975305.1 Bacteroidales bacterium
TTTACCATGTGTATTAGCCTGTTAAGTTTATTCCTGTTTTGAGGCAGGCTGATAATTAAGTGCACGGAATCCGCAACCCGGAACATTTTATTTTCACGCCTTATCCTCCCCAAATTTCCGCTTGATATCATTCACAATTTCTTTAATATCCTGTTCTTTCTCAAAATGGTGGATCAGCAGTGCATTCCCTGAATCAACAATAATGTAGTTTTCCATATCATTCACAACGGCTATTTTATCCTGTGGCACGTGTATAAGGCAATTATGAGTGTTATTCACGATAACGTTTTTACTCCCTGTGATGACATTTTTTGTCGTGGTTTTTTTACTGTTTTCATATAAACTCTTCCATGTCCCCAAATCTGACCATTTAAAATCAGCACATAGGGTATATACATTTTTAGCTTTTTCCATTACGCCGTAATCAATGGAAATGTTTTTTGATTCGGAATAAACCTTGTTGATGAAATCCCGTTCTTCTTTTGTGCCGAATTTGTTTTTGCCTTCTGCAAACAAATTATAAACTTCGGGTAGATGTGTGCTCAATGCTTCCTGTATGCTTCCCGCTGACCAAATAAAAATACCGGCATTCCACAAAAACTCTCCACTTTTCACAAAAAATTTAGCCAGTTCGGCATTGGGTTTTTCTGTAAATGTTTTAACCTTATTGAACCTTTTATCATCGTCAGATTTTTCATTGAGTTGAATGTATCCGTACCCTGTATCCGGTCGTGTAGGCTTTATACCGATTGTTAATAACACATCCCTTTCACTGACAAAGCCAAGTCCGGTTTTGATGTTGGATATAAATGCTTTTTCATCAATGATCAAATGATCCGATGGGGTAACAACAATATTGGCATTTTTTGTTCTTGACTGAATGATAAAATTGGCATAACAAATGCATGGTGCTGTATTCCTGCGCATGGGCTCTGTTAATACATTGTCCGGTTTGACATCCGGTAATTGTTCCATTACCAGATTTTTGTATTTCTCTGAAGTAACAATCAGAATGTTGTCAGGTGGCATGATCTTTTTGAAACGATCGTAAGTTAATTGCAACAGGCTTTTTCCAAGCCCAAGTATATCAATAAACTGTTTGGGTGTATTGCTTGTGCTTACAGGCCAGAACCGGCTACCAATTCCGCCAGCCATAATAACACAGTAGTCTGTTTTTTTCATGTTATGTGTATAAATTAATTATGGCACAAAAATACTTTAAAAATCCAAATAATTAAAAATTTCCGGCATGATTTATACCATCATTACAATTTGTGGGTTGTTTTATCTATCAACATAGTAAATTCAGTAATAATTTATTTACACTATTTATTAACTTTGTCGCTATGAAATTGTTTTATCACATTGGAAAATATTTTTATCTGTTAGGTAAACTCTTTTCCCGCCCGGAAAAATTTACAATGTACAGGAAACAGTGTTTCAAGGAATTGCTGTTGATCGGACTGGATTCACTATGGATAGTTGCTATTGTATCTGTATTCATAGGAGCCGTACTTACCTTGCAGGTAGGTATCAATTTTGTGCATCCATTGATTCCCAATTATTTGATTGGATTGACGGTCAGGGATACCATGATTCTTGAATTCTCATCAACCGTTATTTGCCTTATCCTTGCCGGAAAAGTAGGATCCAATATTGCCTCTGAAATTGGTACCATGCGCATTACAGAACAAATTGATGCCCTTGAAATTATGGGTGTGAATTCAGCTTCTTATCTCATTTTACCAAAATTATTTGGCGCTGTTGTGTTTTTTCCTTTGCTTACGCTGGTATCAATTATCCTCGGAATATTAGGTGGTTTGGCTGTGTCTTTTTTGACACAGGTAGTTACTGTTCATGATTACCTTGATGGCCTCCACATGTTTTTTCATCCCTTCTATATTTTATACACACTCGTAAAAATGCTTGTTTATGCGTTTTTAATTGTTTCTGTTTCTGCCTACCAGGGATATTATACAAAGGGAGGCGCGCTTGAAGTTGGTAAATCCAGCACAATGGCTGTAGTTTATAGTATAGTTCTTGTGCTGATTTTTGACCTGATTATTACTCAGCTGATGTTGACATGATAAAAATTGAAAATATACATAAACAATTTCCCGGCGAAAAGGTACTGAACGATATTTCAGCACAATTCAGTGCCGGACAAATAAATCTTGTCATCGGACAAAGCGGCTCAGGAAAAACAGTGTTGATGAAAATTATTCTCGGTTTGCTGGTACCTGACAAAGGAAATATTTATTATGGGAAAAGAGACTATTCTTTTGCATCACAAATGAAGTGGAGGGAATTACGCAGGGAAATGGGCGTTGTATTTCAGGGAGGAGCCTTATTTACATCCAAAACGGTTGAGGAAAATGTCAGGTTCCCGCTTGATATGTTTACCAAAGACAGCATGTCTGAAAAAAAACGACGCGTTGATGAATGTCTTGAAAGGGTAGGAGTAAAGGGAACCAATGATGTTTTGCCTGGTGAAATCAGTGGTGGTATGCAGAAAAGAGTGTCCATTGCAAGAGCCATCATAATGAACCCCAAATTCCTGTTTTGTGATGAACCCAATTCCGGCCTCGACCCTATTACAGCCATCCGCATTGACAGGTTGCTCAAACGCCTTACCAAAGATTATAACATTACAACAGTGATCAATACTCATGACATGAATTCAGTGGTTGGAATTGGTGATTATATCCTGTTTTTACACAAAGGTGAAAAATGGTGGGAAGGAAATAAAACACAAATATTTTCAACCGGTAATAAAGAATTTAATGATTTCGTTTTTGCTACAGAAGCAACAAAAAAACTGATCAATACATGAAAAAACATATAACTTATATTATACTGATGCTGTGCATAGCAAGCATGATAGCCGGCTGTCATAATGATAAGGCGAAAACAGAACAGCCGGATAATCTGATTGACAAAGATACACTCAGCATGATACTTGTGGATATCCATAAGGTGGATGGGATGCTTGTGAGCAGGATGATTGAAACTCAGGATTATTCCCGGGTACAATTGTACTATTCGGTGTTTAAAAAATACAATGTTGATGAAGATATTTTCAACAATACTATTCGGTATTATACCGTCAATGATATTGAAACATTGCATAAAATATACGATGATGTGCTTGCCATTTTGAATGAAGAACAAGCAAAATTAACCCGGAAACTTCAGGACTAAGTGCCTAGTAAATAATCAGCCATAAAGGTTTCAGTCAATAACGGTTAAAATCGGTTACTTATGAAAAATAGCACTCCTTATAAGAATTTGGTGTTTTATCAGATTATTTGCGAGATACGCAGGCTTATATTCAGATTAACAAAAGAAATTCAGTGTTCCGTCCCTTCGACTTTGCTTGTTTCGACACCGCTCAACACAGCGCAATACATCGCAGGGCGGCAGTTTCGTGTTCCATGCCAATCCGGCAGGTGGGTGTGTTCTGTGTTTCGCCGCACACTGTCCGTTTTCGCCGAACAGGTTTTTGAGATTTGGAACTTGGTTTTTGGAGCTGCCCGAAGTAGGTTAGTTTTACAGATGAATTATGCTTATAAATACAAATTGTGGTTTGTCGCAACCGTTTTAACCGTTCTTAACAAATTTTAACTGATTATAGTGCCAGTGGCTTTTCCATTTGAATATAAAAGCGGGTTTAAATCATTTGAATACCCGGATTATGCGTTTTCGCAATCACGATTTTTTTTGTTGAGAGACCATGTTGATCGAAAACATGCGCTTAGTCAAAAGCATCGGAATTGGTTCCGGTTTAGTTATGACAAGGTGTTTGGTTTTTTAAGTTTTGTTGTCACAGTTTTTTATGACAACAAAAAATTGTGGTATAAAATTGATATGACTCCTGTTCTGATACTTGTGGTAGGCATTGTTTTTATTTCTATGTTTATTACCAGCAGCAGCTTCGGGATTATCTTGATTATCGGCCTTATTTCCTTGTTCCTGGTGTATGTTTTATGTCTTTTGGTGGTGAATGGTATGGTAAGGCGTGACTTCGAAAATTTTGTACAGAAAGAAATCAGGCAAATTGAAAAATCTGTGCATAATCCTGTATGCATAAGGTGTGGTGCGGAGTTCCCACCAGGAATAAAAAAATGCAGCCAATGCGGTTATCCCGATGAAAATAATGAACATATTGATAAAACAGATGACAAGTTGCATGTTATATATAATTATAAAAACAACAAAAGTAAGAAATGAGACAAATTGCTGCCAGCATGGCTTTTGATGGGTGTCAATGGATTAAAAGGCCGTTGATCAGGCTGGATGATAATGATATGATTGTGGATGTTGGTAGATTTGACCCGAAAAAATCTGAACCTGCACAAACTGAATATTATCAGGGCATATTGACACCTGGTTTCATAAATGCCCATGTTCATCTTGAATTATCTTTTAAAGATGCTGTATTTACTGGAAATTCGGGAATGAGTGATTTTATCAGGCATGTCAGATGGTGCCGTAAAAACCTGATACAGCCCTGTGCAGACAATATGCTTACATGGATCAGGAAAATAAAATATTTAGGAACGGTTGCCGTATCGGATGTGATGAATTCCGGACATGCATTGAATTTGCTTGAAAAATCAGAATTAAAGCACATTGATTTTTTTGAATATTTTATGCTCGATGAGAAACATATGCAGCAGCAAGCTGAAAAGCACAAAACTCTGGTTGAACAATATCCCGAATGCCTGATATATTCTGCCCTGCATGCTCCATATACCATATCTCCCTCTAACGTATCACTATTGAAAAAGATTTTTTCCGGTCATCAGGTGATTACATCTATACATTTTAAAGAAAGTAGTGAGGAAATTCAATTGTACCAACAGAAGGGTGAGCTTTACAAACTTTATTGTGAACTGAAAAAAAATTATCACCCCGTAGTTCATCACAACGATCTTGTTCAGGAGCTCTTTGAAATCTTTAGAAACACGGATAAAATCATGTTCGTACACAATACCTTCATTACCAGCCAGGATATAAATGATATTGAAAATCTGGCAAGAAAAACAAACAAATCCGTTGCATTTGTTTTATGTCCTCGTTCAAATTTTAATATTTCAGGTGTTTTCCCTCCTTTTAATATGCTTAGACAATCTGAACTGCCGATAATGTTAGGCACTGATAGTTTGCTCTCTGTGTCAAGTTTGTCTATCTTTGATGAGTTAATGTTTGTGCATCATGATTTACGTGATATCCCGTTAAAAGAAATGTTGCAATGGATAACGACCAATCCTGCAAGGTTTCTTGGCTTGGAAGAAAGCATGGGAAGCCTTAGGCCCGGTAAAAAACCGGGCATCAACCTGGTTCATGGAAAGGGTGTCAGTGCTGAACACTGGCCTGAAAATGCAGAATTAAAAGTTTTAGTGTAATGGCTACATTTTTATTTGACGATATTGTTTTTGGCCCTGTTAATTCAAGACGATTGGGAAACTCCCTTGGAATTAACCTTTTACCGGCGGATTCGAAAGTCTGCACATTTAATTGTGTGTATTGTGAATGTGGGTGGACGCAGGGGGTAAACAAAAAATTGCCTGCCGGTTTTGAAATCAAACAGCGGATGCACATGGAATTTAAACGCTTGCATGAGAACCATGTGCCTGTGGATGTCATTACTTTTGCAGGAAATGGTGAGCCGACGTTACATCCGGATTTTGATCTTATCATTGATCACACCATAAAATTGAGAAATGATTTTTTTTCTGATGCTAAGATTGCTGTTCTTACCAATGCCACCATGTTGCATAAGCAATCTGTGAATGATGCATTGCAAAAAGTGGAAATGCCTTTGTTGAAACTGGATTCAGCCAATGAAGCTACTTCACGTGCAATCAACCAGCCGCAGATAAGCTTTGATTTTCAAAAATACCTTGAAAATATTCGGAATTTTCATGGAAAACGCATCATACAAACTATGTTTGTGAGGTTTCAAAAACATGGGGTACTCATTGATAATACAACAGACAAAGAGATAAGTGCATGGTTGCAGGAACTGGATAGAAT